>JAEUKM010000364.1 GCA_016793085.1 Rhodospirillaceae bacterium | reverse complement strand
CTTATATATAGAGTACCCGCATGGCCGAAACCCCGCCCGACCGCCTCAGCATCGATCCGCGCAGCCCCCACTTCAGCGAGGCGGCCTTGCGACGAGGTGTCGGCATCCGCTTCAACGGCAAGGAGCGCACCGACGTGCTGGAGTATTCGGTCAGCGAAGGCTGGATTAGTGTGGCGGCAGGCAAATCGCGCGACCGCTTCGGCAACCCGATGATGGTGAAAATCAAAGGCGCGGTGGAGCCCTTCTACCAGAGCGACGCCCCCGCCGAGGACAAAACGCCGGAATAATCAGCCGCCGCCTTTGCTCTCGCGTTCCATGGCGGCGACGATTTCATCCAGCGCTGGCCACTTGCGCTGCTCGATCACCTTGAACGCCTCGATCTCGGAGCCGCAGGCTTCCGCATCCGCCTGGGCGTTGTCCCAGAAAGCTGCGTTACCATAAGCTTCGATCAGCGGCGGCATGGAGTGCGACGGGCGGCTGCGCTTGGTGGACGGCGCATTGAAGAAATAATCGACAGCGGCGCGGAATGCCTCCAACCCTTCGGGGCCGCTGCGCGCCATTTTCGCCGTAGCCGCGACCAGCCCGGCCAGTTCCTCCAGCCGTTCGGTCAGGCGTGCGTCCAACTCGTCGGTGAAGGCGATATCGTCCTTGCGCTCGGGCGGCAGAACTTTCTTGAGTTGGCGGGCCAGTGAAATGTCCGAGGCCACCAGACGTTTCGTCGCCACGTCCAGGTAATTCACGCACGCCTGGAACAGCGCTACGTTGGCGGCCCAATCGGATGAGGGCTGGCCCAAGGCCGCCTGCAAATAGCGGCGGCTGCGGGCGAGCCTGCGGCGCTCCTCGCGCAGGGCTTCGCGTTGGACCGTTTCAAAGGCAGCGTTGCTCATAGCAGATTCCTCAAGCGGCCAAGGACGGGTTCACGACGGGACGCATATCTAGCATCGTAGCAGAACGCAGGAATTTCAGGCGCAAATCACGGTCACCAGCGCACTTGGTGGCGAAAGCCAGCCATTCAGCGCCGGTGGACGCGGCTGTGTCGGTGCGGCGCAAGAGTTCCTCGCGCGCGACCCGGCGGCGCTCGGCGGCACACGCTTGCAGCACCTTGTCGTCGCCCGACTGGAACGTGGCCAGGAGCGCATGGGCCAAAGCATAGGCGTCGTGCACGCCGCAGTTCATGTTCATGCCGCCGCGCGTGGTGGAAATGTGCGCCGCATCACCCATCACAATGGCACGGCCCTGCAAGTACGTGGAAGCCACGCGCTTACCCACTTCGAACACATCGGCCCAGACGTCGCGCAGCTTATCGGTATCCTCGGCGAAGTAATCCTTCAGGCGTGTCATGAAATAGCCGGGCGACACGGCTTCTTCGTTCGAGATGTGCGCGGGCGCGCGCAAGACCATGCGCCAGAGGTCTGGCATTTTCAGGAACGAGAGCGACTTGTTGCCCACATACAAATACGTGAGCGGCGCGATGCCGGGCAGCACTTCGTCCAGGTCCATGCGGGTGAAAACGCGCAAAACCCGCTCTTCATACGTTTCGCCCTCGAAGCCGATGCCAAGCAGATCGCGCGTGGTGCTGCGCGCGCCATCGGCCACCAGCAGGTAATCGCCCTCCGACACCTCGCGCCCGCGCGGGCCTTCGGTGGTGATGGCAACCCCCGTGGCCGACTGTGCGGCGGCCACCACATTGGCCTCGAACAGCACGCGCGCGTTGGGGAACGTTTGCAGCTTTTCCAGCAGCAGCGGCATGACAGCCGCCTGCTCCAGATGAATGCGGAACGGGCAGCGCGTTTCGGCGGCAAGCTCGGCCAGGAAAAACTCGGCCAGCACGCCCTTCCCGCGCTCGCGGTACTGGATTTTGGGCACTAGCTGGCCCTGGCTGGTCAGGACGTCGAGCAATCCGAAATCAGCCAGAATTTCCAGGGTCGGCGGGTGGAAGGTGGAGGCCTTCGACATGCGGTTCAGCTCGGCGCGCCGCTCCAGCATCGTCACGTCGACGCCGCCGCGCGCGAGAATCAAAGCCGCCGTCAGGCCCACGGGCCCCGCCCCTGCGACAATCACCCGTGGCCGGCTGCTCATCTTTATTCTGGCCTCTTAATAAAAATCCGCCGGCTGGGCGGCCCAGCCGGCGGATCTGGTCGCAATATCGTCAGTTGGTGACGGACACCGTGAGCCCGCAGATGCGGCCGTCGCGGTTGGTCACGAAGAAGTGCGGATTACCCAGGAAGTCACGCGGCGGGAACCCGACAATCGGCGTACGGTCGTTGGTGACGTTGTTGCAGAAGGTCTGCACCTTCACGTTGTCCTTCTGCACGCCGATGCGCAGGTTCAGGTCCTCGCGGCCGGGCACCCAGCCGATGTTGCCCGAGTCCACGTACTTGCGCGACGACAGCGCGTAGTCGGCGCGGCCGTAGAAGTCCCAATCGTTGGAGATCGGCAGCGTCAGTTCGGCCCCGGCCGAGAAGGTGTGCTTCGAGGTGTACTCGATGCGCTTGCCGTCGACACGGCCCGTGGTCTGTAGCACGCCGGCGACGGTGGCGCACTCGACGTTCAGAACCGCGCAATCGACGAAGCCCGAGAGGTCGGACAACAGCGCGTCCTTGTACTTCGCATCGGTCAAACCATAGCCCAAGTCGAACTTCAGGGCATCGGTCGGCGCCAGGTTCAGCTGTAACTCACCGCCATCCACTTCGGACTTGCCGACGTTGGTGATGATGGACTCGGCGATGGTCACCCCCGTCAGGTCGCGGGCGAAGGAGGACGTCTGCTGATTGGTCCAATCGATGTGATAGACCGAGAGATTGAACAGCGCGCGGCCTTCCCAGAACGTCAGCTTGGTGCCGACTTCGTAGGTCCAGTTGGTTTCGGGCTGGTAGATGCGCTCATCGACGCGCGGGGCGTTGGCGTTAAAGCCGCCCGACTTCACGCCCTTGGCCGCCGAGACGTAGTACATCATGCCCGTGTCGGGCTTGAAGCTGAGGATGGCGCGCGGCGTAAAGTAGTTGAAATTATCCTCGATCAGGCCGCGGGGCACAGCACCGGTGCCGAAGTTGTCTTCGACGTTGTTGCCCGACTTGTCTTCCCAGGTGTAGCGCGCTTCCAGCGACAGGTTGACCATCTGGGTGAAGTCGTAGCCCAGCGAGCCGTAGACCGAGGCGAACTGGCTCTTGTAGATCGAGCGCTCGTCGACCGAGGGCGAGCCGTCGGCCCGCGGCGGCGGCGAGGTCGCGCCCTGCCCCGGCGTCGAGTAACGCACGCTGGCGTCGTCGAACTTCTCATCGCTGAAGTAGGTGCCGACCATCCAGGCCAGCGGCCCGTCGGTGGTAGATTGCAGGCGCAAATCCTGGCTGATCTCGTGGCGGTCTTCCACGTCGCCGCTGACGTTTTGAACCAGGCCCGCCGTGAAGGGCGTGCCCTGGGGCGTGGTGTCGAGGTCCGACAGGGTCGAGACATCGCGCTGCTCGAAACCCGTGAGGGCCACCAGGCTGGCGCCGCCCAGGTCGAACTCCACGCTCATGGAAGCGCGGTGCGATTGGCGGTCGCCATTGGTGACGTTGGGATCGAACGAATAGGTGCCCGCTTCGTCGGTGATCTTGCCCAGCACGCGGCGGCCCACCGGGTTGGGCGTGCGGCGCGAGGCGGGTGGTTTGCCGACGCGGCGCGGATCGTTGTCGGCGATGACAGTCAGGGCCGTGCCGCTGCCGTTGTCTTCGGCGTAGGTGTACGACAGGAAGAAATCCACCGCGTCGGCGGGGTCGGCCTTCAGGCCCACGCGGGCGTAGCCGTTGGTGCGGTTGTTGAGGCGCTTGCCGTCCACGCTGTTCTTGACAGTACCGCCGGG
>JAEUKM010000260.1 GCA_016793085.1 Rhodospirillaceae bacterium | reverse complement strand
AATCCGTGACGATGAAAACCCGTTTCTGTTTGAGGACGGGCGTCATCAGCGCGCCGGCGCGCGCCAGCAATCCGCGCCCGATGTGGATGTCGTAGGACCGGCTGCCCAAAGGCACGGCAACCGTGGTTGCCGCGGCAGGAGGTTGTCCGTCAGGGCTCATGGCACGGTCGCCAGAGGTGCGCCGAAATGCTTTTCCAGCGCGTCCAGCGCGCGGGAGGTGGTGACGTTGGGGTTGTCCATGCCGGTGTCCACCGCCACGTCGGCTTCGGCGTAGACGGGGTAACGCACGTTCATCAGTTCCTGCAATTTTTCGCGCGGGTCGCCCGAGTTCAGAAGCGGACGGTGGCCGCGCCCCTTGGTGCGCGCGACCAAGGTGTCCAGTTCGGCACGCAGCCACAGCGAGGTGGCGTTCTCCTTGATCAGCTTGCGCGTGTCGGGGTCCATGAAGGCGCCGCCGCCCGAGGCCAGCACGCACGGTGTCGCGTGCAAGAGGCGGTTCATCACCCGCCGCTCGCCTTCGCGGAACGACACTTCGCCGTACTTCTCGAAGATTTCGGCGATGGTCAGCCCTGCGGCTTTTTCAATTTCGTTGTCGGCGTCGATGAACGGCACGTCCAGCCGCGCCGCCAGGCGGCGGCCGATGCAGCTTTTACCCGCACCCATCAATCCCACCAGGACGATGGTCTTGGGGAGGGCGCCGGGCCGGATCGGATCGTGTTGGTCGTTCATGGCGGGACTATATATGCCGAACAGAGCTTAGGCCGAACATGTTAAATCCCCCTCAAGCTGAGTTCGGGGCGTGCCCCAGCCCTGGGCTGCCCTGAACGTGGCCGGGCGGCGGCCTGAATGCAACAAAGTGACTGATAAACCAAGGACTTTCATGGACTTTAGACCGCCGGTTGCGTACTGTGGACGGGCACGGGGTTGGGGCGCTTATGGCCTATATATAGGGGCCGATTCGCCCAAAAATTGAGACGCTGGATATGAGACAAGGGTGTCGCGGGCGATGGTGAAATTCGTATTGGCCTTGGTGGCCGTCATTCTTCTCGGTGGAGTGGTCTTCTTGGCGACCTGGGACATGCCCCCGCCCATCACCACCACCGAGAAAGTCATCCCCAATGAGCGGTTCCAATAAATCAGCGCGGCGGTTTCGCGCTGCACTGCTGTCGGGTGTCGCGGGCGCGCTGATTTCGTTTGCCGTGGTCGCGCAGACCGAACCGGCCCCGCCGCGCAGCGGCCCTGTGCTGCTGATGCCGCCGTCAAGCACAGTTCAGCCCAGTGATGAGCCGGCGTCGACGCCGCTGACGCCCACCATTGCCGTCGACACGCTGGACCGCATCGAAACGGATCGTATCGGTTTAATCGACGAAAGCACCGGCGCTTTGCCCGCCGATATGTGGGCCGAGAGCGACCCGGCCTATGTGCGCGCGCTTCTGGGCCAGTTGCCGCACCAGATGCCGTCGCTGGCGCAGCGCCGCCTGGCGCAGCATCTTCTCCTGCCGCCCGCGCGCCAGCCCGAAGTGCGCACCGACGAACCGCTGCTGGATGCCGGAGCGCCCGTTGATCCCGGCATGGGGGATACGAAAATCAGCACATGGCTGCTCGAAGCGCGCCTTGATGCTCTGGCCGCCATGGGCGACTGGCCCAGCGTGGTGGCCCTGGTGGAACTGGTGCCCCAGGACCGCCTCAACGAAAAGATGATCCGGCTGCGGGTGGATGGTCTGCTGGTCGACAACAAGACCGAAGCCGCCTGCAACGAAGCGCAAGCCGCTCTCGCCCGCGAGCCCGGCACGTACTGGCAGAAAACGCAAGTCTACTGCCAGTGGATCTCCAAGCAGGCCAGCGCCGCGCAGTTGGGGCTTTCACTCTTGCGCGAGGAAGGTCTGAACGATCCTGCGTTCTTCTGGGCCGCCGACGTGATGCAGGGCAACCGCACGCCCATGCCCGCCGACCTGATTGCCGTGACGCCTTTGGAACTGGCGATGCTGCGCGTGGCGGGGCTGGCGTTCCCCGAAGCGCTGGTGGCGGCATCCGATCCCACCATGCTGCGCGTGCTGGCGGCCATGCCGCCGGTGGTGTCCATGGGCACCGAGGACGCCAAGCTTCCCGCCGCCGAACGCAAAAAACGCGTGCGCGCTCAGAACGAGGCGCGCGTCACGGTCGCCGAACGTGCTGTTGCGTTGGGCGTATTGGACCCGCAAACCTTGCGCGACCTTTACGCCAAGCTGGACCTCAGCCAGGACCCGCCGCCGGTGCCGCTGGCCGAAGCCACCATCGAGAAGGTGGCCACGCGCGCCTATATCTATCAACTGGCCAAATCGCAGAACGTCGTCACCGCGCGGGCCGAAGTGATCGCGCGCGTGATCGACCTCGTCCGCGCCGACAAGGGCAAGACCGGCCCCGATCTCGTCACCGTGGGCCGCGTGTACGCGCCGCTCTTGGCCGAGTTCGAGCCCGGGCCCGATCTCATCTGGTTCGCGGGCCACGCCGCGCGCGGGCTTCTGGCTGCGGGCATGCCCGACAAGGCCCAGAGATGGATTGATCTCGCGCAGCAGATGGCGCGCGGCAGCCAGGAAGCGGCCCTCGTGGCCGACAGCCTGTGGGCGGTCGATCATATCGCCAAGGCCGGCAGCACGCGCGCGCTGTCGGCCCAGACGTTCCGCGCCTGGCAGGCAGCGTTGCCCGCCGCCAAGGCAGCGGCCCTGCGTGGCGATCTGTTGAACCTGCTGGCGGCGCTGGGCGACAAAATCCCGCGCGAGGAATGGCTGTCGGTGGTGGGCACGGCCCCTGACGAAGATGCGGCCGCAGCACCCCCCGCCTATGTGTGGCATGGGCTGTCGCTGGCCGTGCGCGAGAACCGCGTCGGCGATGCGGCGGCACTGGCCTTGATTGCGCTCGGCGATGCGGGCCCGCGCGCGTCCGCGCCATCTACGGTCGCCAAGGTGATTGAAAGCCTGAAGGCCGTGGGCCGCGAGGCCGATGCGCGCCTGATCGCCGCCGAAGCGGCCCTGGTGCTGGGCCTCTAGGCTGGCTGTGCCGCGCCCACGCGCTCCATCGCCATCCGCTGACGACCCGCAGCTCGATGCGTTTCTGGAAATGATGGCTGCCGAACGCGGCGCGGCCGCACATACGCTGGCCGCCTACAGGCACGATCTCACGGACCTTGTGGCGTTTTTGCGGACGCGGCGGCGCACGGTTTTGACCGCCGACGCCAAGGATTTGCAGGACAGCATGGCCCGCCAGCACAAGGCGGGCTTCAGCGCGCGCACGGCGGCGCGCCGCCTTTCAAGCCTGCGCCAGTTGTTCCGGTTTCTTTATCAAGACGGTCTGCGCACCGATGACCCGTCGCAGGCGCTCGATCGTCCGCGCCTGCCGCAAAAACTGCCGAAGTATCTGACCGAAGCCGAGGTGGAGGTACTTCTGGCCGCTGCGCGCCAGGGCGAGGGCGCAATCCCTGCGCGCCTGACCGCGCTGATGGAACTGCTCTACGCCACGGGTTTGCGCGTTTCCGAGCTTGTGGCGCTGCCCGTGTCGGCGGCGCGCAATCCCTCGGTGCTCATCGTGCGCGGCAAAGGCTCGAAGGAGCGCATGGTGCCCGTGGGCGAGGCGGCGCAGGCAGCGCTGACGGACTATCTCGCGCATCGTGAAATCTTTCTGCCCAAAAAGAAAACCTCCTCGCCGTGGCTGTTTCCATCTGCCAGCAAATCAGGCCATCTCACGCGTGATGGTTTTTCTAGGATGCTGAAAGAGGCCGCCGTCGCGGCGGGCCTGATGCCATCGCGCGTCTCACCCCACGTGCTGCGCCATTCCTTCGCCACGCACCTGTTGGCGCATGGGGCCGACCTGCGCACGCTGCAGCAACTTCTGGGCCACAGCGATATCTCGACAACGCAGATTTACACACATGTGCTGGACGAGCGCCTGAAGGCCCTGGTGCAGCACCATCACCCGCTGGCGGATTTCAAGCTCTAAAGATCGAGAATACGTAAAACTTGTTCAGGCGTGCGGCCGACGGCGCGCAAGGCCCTCAGCGTCGGCGCCTGATCGCGTTTCGAGAACTTCTGCCCTGTGGGGCCCAGCACCAGATCGTGGTGGTAGTATTCGGGTGTGGCCAGGCCCAGCAGTTTTTGCAAAAGCCGATGCACGTGCGTGGCCTCGAACAAATCCTTGCCGCGCGTGACCAGCGTCATTCCTTGCAGCGCGTCGTCATAGGTGCAGGCCAAGTGGTAGCTGGTGGGCACATCCTTGCGCGCGATTACCACGTCGCCAAACATTTCAGGTCTGGCGGTCTGCGGCCCTTCGCCCAGGTCTACCCAGGTCAGCACGCCTGAAACGGCGCTGGCCTCTTTCATCTTCAGACGCAGGGCATAGCTTTCACCGGCGGCGATGCGCTCCTCGGCCTCGGCCGCCGACACCGCGCGGCAGATGCCGGGATAAAGCAGGCCATCGGGGCCGTGGGGGGCGTTGTTGGCGCCCGCGATCTCGCGCGCGATATCGGCCCGCGTGCAAAAGCACGGATAGACCAAACCCTGGTCCCGCAATGTGGCGATGGCGGCTGTATAGTCGGCGTAATGTTCTGATTGACGGCGTACCGGTTGATCCCAGGTCAGGCCCAGCCAGTGCAGGTCTTCGAATATGGCGGCTTCGAATTCGGGCCGGCAGCGGCCCCGGTCGATATCCTCGATCCGCACCACGAAGCGGCCCTGAGCGGCGTATTTGGCGGCGAAGAGGGCCGCCTTGGCGTGGCCCAGGTGCAAATACCCTGTCGGGCTGGGGGCGAACCGCGTCACATAATCGCGCCGCGCGGGCGGCAGCCGTTTTTTGGACCGTGTCATGGGAGTTTCATACCACAGCCCCACGATACTGGGCCAAGGTCAGGGCTCCTGTACCAGAATTTGTATTCTGCGCGGAACTTGGTAAAGTGGTCCCCAGTAGCGACACAAGGAGCGGCTGACCAGGAATGGGAGTCTCGCCCGAAGCTTCACCGGCTTTAGTGTTGAATGCGGATTTCCGTCCGCTGAGCTACTTTCCATTGTCTGTGTGGTCCTGGCAGGAAGCCATCAAGGCGGTGTTCCTGGGCCGGGTGAACGTGGTCTCGGAGTACGACCGCGTTGTGCGCAGCCCCGGCTGGCAGATGAAACTGCCCAGCGTCATCTCGCTGAAAAAATACGCCCCCATGGAGCGTTCGCCCGCGTTTACGCGGTTCAACGTGTTCCTGCGCGACAAATTCATGTGCCAGTACTGCGGCACGCCGCATCCCACCAACGATCTCACGTTCGATCACGTCGTGCCGCGCTGCCGCGGCGGCCGCACGACCTGGCAGAACGTCGTTACCGCTTGCTCGGGCTGCAATCTCATCAAGGGCAACCGCCTGCCGAGAGACGCGGGCATGTTCCCCAGCCAGACGCCCTACCGGCCCACGTCATTCGAGTTGCAGGACATCGGCCGCGCGTTCCCGCCCAACTATCTGCACGAAAGTTGGCGCGACTATCTCTACTGGGATACGGAACTGGAAGCGGGTTAAGACTCTTAACTTGGTCGCATTTCCCACGCCAAGTGGTTCCCACTTCTCGGGGAAATGCTCCTATATTCTCTTCGACAGCCAGATGGCCAGCCGCGTGCCGGCCTTGATGGCGCCCGTCAGCACCGGATAGGCCGGGGCCTGTTCCGCGCCGTGCTGCAAACTCACATCGCGGTGGTGCAGTTCGTCGCGGCGGAAATCCTCAATGGTGGCTTTCAACGCGGGCTCGCTGTCGCCCAGCATCTGGGCCTGCTCGGCGTAGTGCTCGCCGATCACGTCTTCCACCGCCACGGTGCAGGCCATGGCGGCTTCGCGGCCCATCAGCGCGGTCGCGGCCCCCAGCGCGAAACCCGCCACGTGCCACAAGGGCTCCAGCGCCGTCGGGCGTACTTTGTGCTCGGCCACCAGCGCATTGAAGCGCGCGAGGTGCTGCTCTTCCTGCGCCAGCATGTCTTTCAGCACGGCCGCATCGCCGCTGTTGCCGAGAATGGCGAGCTGGCCTTCATAGATGCGTTTCGCGCCGTATTCGCCCGCCTGATTGACGCGGATGATCTGCTCCAACTGCTCGGCGCGGCTGGGGTCGCCGGGCAGGGGATGCTCGAACATGGATTTGTTTTCGGCTGATTTGTTTTCGGAGGGCATTAGTTTGTCCACCACTGCGGCTTGCGCGCGGCCCACACACAACCCAACGCCAGCAGCGCACAGGCGATCACGTTATATCCCGCCATAGAGATGCCCCACAGCCGGAAGGCCGCTTCGGTGCAGCCGGTGCGCCCCGGCGTGTTCAGCGCGGCGCGGATATCTTCCAGCGTCACCTCGCCGACATTGCCGATACATTCACTGGGGCCGAGCCACCACTTCTCTTCGACGCCGACGTGATAGATGGCGAGGCCCACGTTGACGGCAAAGATCGCCGCGCACAGCAGCGCGATCTGGCGGCGCGAGTTTGCATCCACGGCGGGCATCAGGCCCAACAGCGCGAGGACAAGAGTGAACCCGTAGGCCGGACGCTGCCAGTAGCACAACAGGCACGGCCACAGATCAAACCCCCACTGGGCGATGAGCGCGAGGCCCAGCGCACCCGCCGAAAGCGCGGCGATGCCGGCCAGAACCACGGAGGAGGGATGGACGTTTTGCATGGCGGCAAGGTGTAGCGTATCGGGGCGCTTGGCAAAAGTGCCGCGCCGCTGTTGCGGCCATGATTTCTCTGTCAGGTGGGGTTAACGCGCCTGACAGGCTTAACGCGCTGCTTCAGGCTCGATGCGCACCGGAATGGCCGACATGCGCGGCATGGCCTGCAAGGGTTCGCAATCCTCGGTCAGGCTGATGAGGTGCGAGACGGAAACGCCCACTTGGTCGTAGTCGGCCTTCACGTCAGGCAACCGCCCGAAGCCATGCGTCATGCTGACGACGCCGCGCTTCAAGGTGTTGTCGCTTTCGATCACCGCCGGGATGCGTCCGTGGGCCGAAACTACCTGCACGCGCGCGCCGTCGCTTAAGCCTAAGCGCGCCACGTCGTCGGGGTGCGCGCACAAGGGGTTGAAAGGCACGCGGGTTTTGATTTCGGGCAGGTCCTGCAGCGTGCTGTTGGACACTTCGCGCATGCGCCGCGAGATCAGCCTGAAGTCGTAGCCGGATACGGTGCCGCTCTTGGCGTTCAGCACCGCCTTCAGCTCCGCCGCTGCATCGTCGGGCATGACATCGAACCGCCCGGCGCTGGGGCCCGGGCCCTCCACGGTCTGCGGCTCCGGCGCGTAAATCCGACCTGAAGGTGAAGCCTTGATCTCATCCAGCGGCACGGCGCCGTCCACCAGCATGGCCAGCAAGTCCTCCTCGCTGGGTGGAGTGGTCATATCCAGCGATTTTCCGGCAAAGCGGATCTGCTTGCCCAGGCGTTTGCATAAACTCCACAGCGCAAAGGATTCAAAACACAGTTCCGAATCCTTCGGCGGCGGCACGATGGCGGGCGTGTATTGCGCATAAGGGGTCGACAGGTTCACCCATTCCAGCGTCCAGGTGTTGTCGGGCCGCTCGAACATCACCGGCGGCGGCAGCACGTAGTGCGCCAGCCTGGCGGTTTCGGTCATCATCGGTTCCAGCGCCACCAGCAAATCGAGCGCCTTGAAGGCCTTGGTGGTGGTCGTGGGGTCGGGCAGGGCCACGGCCAGATTGCCGCCGGATACAAGTAGCGAGCGGATGCGCCCCGGACCGGGGGTGAGAATTTCCTCGGGCAGGGTGGGGGTCGAGGCTTCGCCCATGAGCTGCACGGTGCCGCGCACGCGCGATTTCGGCCGCTTTTCGAAGCCGCGCGCCGGGCCCAGCACCTCGGCGCGGCGCGGACGGCGGGCGCGCAAGACGCCGGGGTTCGGCACCGCGTCGCCTTCGCGCAAATATCGCCCGCACACCACGCCCAGGCATTCGTAGAGATGCTCGGTGATGTTGGGATTGGGCGCCATGCTGGTGCCGGTTCCCGTCACCACGTTGCCGCGCTTGGCTTGCCGCGCGAACAGATCGGCGGCCGTCATCAGTTCCTGCGCCGTAATCCCGGCGCGCTGCGCCACCATGTCGGGCGTGAAGGGTGCTACGGCCGCGCGCAAGGCCTCAAGGCCATGCACATGATCCTTGCAGAAGGCTTTGTCCTCCCATCCTTCGCGCAAAATAATGTTGAGCAGGCCCGCCGCCACGGCGGCGTCCTCGCCCGGCGTGATCTGCAAGTGCAGGTCGGCGAACTTGGCCATGTCCGATACGCGCGGATCGATGACGATGATCTTTGTGCCGCGCGCCTTGGCCTCCTTGATGCGCTTCACCGGGTTCTGCACCGGCGTGGACCAACTCCACACCGATACTAAAGGGTTCGCGCCCGCGAACAGCCACACATCCGCCGTCTCAAAGGGGTCCTTGCCCGCGGCCCAGATGCCGAGGCGGTCGGCCACCACCCACTTGGCCGACTGGTCGATGGTCATGGACGAGAAGAACTGCGCGCCGACGGCCTTGGCGAAGCCTAAAATCATCGGCCCCATGGTGGAGGCGGCCTGCGCCCCGGTGCCGCGATACACACTCAGCGCCTGGGGCCCGTCCTCGGCGATGATGGCTTTCATCTGCGCGGCGATTTCATCCAGCGCTTCGGCGAGCCCGATGCGCACATGCTTGTCGCCCACCTTTTTCAAAGGGTGCAGCACACGGCCCGGATGATTCTGGAAGGCGTGGGACTCGAGGCCCTTGATGCAGGCGTAGCCTTGCGTCAGCGGGTTGTCGAAATCGCCGCGCACCTTCACCACGCGCTCGGTGTCGTCCACGGTTACGCGCACGCCACAGTAGCCCAGGCAGATCCGGCAATAGGACGTGGCTTCCCGCATGCGGCCGATCCCTCTCTCAGCTGATGCCTCACGTAAGTCCTGTTATACAAGCATGTATGGCCTAGCCTGCCAAGGGCCAGGACAGCCGGCCAAACCCTGTGCTTACCTGGGGGATGCGGGCTTGGGGCCCACCGCTTTGACTCTGGCTCCGGGGTGGTTTATGCACCTGCCTCCTTACGCGGGTATGGCGGAACTGGTAGACGCGCCAGACTCAAAATCTGGTGTCCCTAGGACGTGGGGGTTCGATTCCCTCTACCCGCACCATCGCTTTTTTGCCGGATTTGCCGGCTAGACACGAAATCCCCGGCCCCTTTTCCTCGGATGACAACCATGGCCTCTGTGCGCACGCTGCTTGCCGCTTCGCTGGTACTGGGTTTTTCGGCGCTGGCCGCGGGCCAAAGCCAGGCCGAGACACTTTGCTCGACCATGATTATCCGCGATGAAAACGGCACAGCCATTCCCTCCGATCAGCCCATCGTCGGCATGCTGGTGGACGGCATCGGGCCTCTGGTCAATCAAGTGGTGCCGCCCATGGCCAGCGTACATCCCGACAAACCCGCCGAGTGTCCGGCCGATCTGGTGAAGGCGATCCAGGACTTGTTCGACGCCAACTGCCTCACTGACAAGGGCCGCGAAACCGCCGCCAAAGAGAACGAGCAGCGCGCGGATGTCGTCAACCAGCGCTGCCAGAGCCTCTACCGGGCGCTCAATCCTAAAAAGTAAAACGCGATCCGGGCACGGCGGCTTGGCCGCGCCCGGATGTAGGCCTGCTCAGATTGTCTGACCGCCCGAGACCTCGATTCTCTGCGCGGTGACCCAGCGGTTGTCTTTGCCGAGAAGGCTCGCAATCATCGGGCCGATGTCGTCGGGAACGCCCACGCGGCCGAGCGCGGTCATCCCGGCAAACTGCGCGTTCACACCGGCGTTGTCGCGGACAAGTCCGCCGCCGAAGTCGGTCTCGATCGCCCCGGGGGCGACGGTGTTGACGGTGATGCCGCGCGCGCCAAGTTCCCGCGCCATGTAGACCGTGAGGGTTTCGACCGCGCCCTTCGCCGCCGCATAGGCCGAGAACCCGGGATAAGACACCCGCGTCAGGCCTGAGGAAAAGTTCACGATCCGGCCGCCGTCGGCGATCAGCGGCAGCAGCGCCTGCACGAGGAAGAACACGCCCTTCACATGCACGTCGAACAGGCCGTCGAATTGGGCTTCGGTGGTCTCGCCGATCATGGCGAATTCGCCGTGGCCAGCGTTATTGATCAGGTGGTCGAAGGTCTCGCGCCCCCAGGTCGCCTTTAAAGCGGCGCGCAGGGTTTCGGCAAAAGCCGGGAAGCTCTTGGCCTTCGCCATATCGAGCGGCAGGGCGATGGCCTTGCGTCCGAGCGCCGTGATCTCGGCGACGGCTTCTTTGGCTTGGGCTTCGTTGCCGCGATAGGTGACGATCACATCTCCGCCATGCTTGGCGATGCTGAGGGCGGTGTTGCGGCCCAGGCCGCGATTGGCGCCGGTCACGAGGGTAATCTTGTTCATGGTGGTCTCCTTTCTTGAATT
>JAEUKM010000325.1 GCA_016793085.1 Rhodospirillaceae bacterium | reverse complement strand
GCGGATTCGGCGGGCTTTGTATCGCACGGGCCTGAAAAAGGCGATGCGGAAAGTGGCGTCTCTGCACCGTGCTCTCAAAGCCCGCTTGTGCTACACCGGGCCTGTGGGGGCACGACGCCAGGGGGAGAGATGAAAGTTTCGACGGAACCGGTAGAGCGGCCGAAGGGCCTATACCGCAATTTGTATGTGCAGGTGCTGGCGGCCATCGCGCTCGGGGCCTTCATCGGCCATTTCTGGCCCGGCACCGGCGAGGCCTTGAAGCCCCTGGGCGACGCCTTCATCAAGCTGGTGAAAATGATCATCGCGCCGGTCATTTTCCTGACAATTGTGACCGGCATCGCCGATGGGCGCGACCTGAAGAAAGTGGGCGGGGTTGCGGGCAAGGCGTTCGCCTACTTCATCGTCGTGTCTACCTTCGCGCTGTTCGTCGGCCTGGTGGTCGGCAACGTGGTGCAGCCGGGGGCGGGCATGCACATCGACCCCGCAAGCCTGGACGCCGGGGCGGTGAAAAATTACGCCACCAAGGCGCATGATCAGACCATTGTTGGTTTCCTGCTGAACATCATCCCCACCACCATGACCGGCGCCTTTGCGGATGGCGATATTCTGCAAGTGCTGTTCATCTCCATCTTCTTCGGCATTGCGCTGGCCTTGACGGGCGACCGCGCCCAGCCCGTGCTGGACGTGCTGAATGCCTTTGGCGCAGCGTTCTTCAAGCTGGTGGCGATTTTCATGCGCGCGGCCCCCATCGGCGCGTTCGGAGCCTTCGCCTTCACCATCGGCAAGTACGGCATTGCGTCCGTCGCCAATTTGGCTGCCCTGGTGGCGACCTTCTATGTCACCTCGTTCCTGTTCGTGGTCGTGGTGCTGGGTGCGATTGCGCGGGCCACGGGCTTTTCCATCATCCGGCTGATCGCCTACCTGAAGGAGGAGTTGCTGCTGGTGCTGGGCACTTCGTCGTCCGAGTCAGCCTTGCCCAGCCTGATGGAAAAGCTGGAACGCGCCGGCGCGCCCAAATCGGTCGTGGGTCTTGTGGTGCCCACGGGTTACAGCTTTAACCTCGACGGCACGAATATTTACATGACGCTCGCCGCCTTGTTCATCGCCCAGGCGCTGGATGTGGATTTGTCCCTGGGTGAACAACTCTTGCTCTTTGCCGTGGCGATGCTGAGTTCCAAGGGCGCGGCGGGTGTTACCGGTGCGGGCTTCATCACGCTGGCGGCCACGCTGGCCGTGGTGCCCAGCGTGCCTGTCGCGGGCATGGCGCTGATTTTGGGCATCGACCGCTTCATGTCGGAATGCCGCGCGCTCACCAATTTCATCGGCAATGCGGTCGCGACCATCGTTGTCGCGCGCTGGGAAGGCACGCTGGACCGCAAGCGGTTGGACCGGGTCTTGGCGCGCGACCCCAAACCCCTGGCCGGCGAGGTGCCGGCCGAGGCCAGCGCCGACTAGCCGGTTTTGATCTGCCGTTCGCGGACCAACGACCCCAGCCATGCCGCCGGAATGGCGCTGAGGGCGACCACAATGGCATACCACGCCGGGCCGAAGCCGGGGCCCTTGCCCATGATCATCGCAACACCTACGCCGCCCAGAACCAACCCGATCCCGCCCACAATCCACGCGTGCTTGGTGGGGTTCTGCGGGGCCAAGCGTGCGGCGATGTAGCAACCAAGGGCCGCGAACACCAGCCGGTACAAGGCCGCCCAGGCCCACAATCCATCATTCATCGCCTCGCCTGGGGCCGGGAAGATGCCCGTGCCGTGCATTACGGCATCCATGGCTGTTGAGGTGATGATGGTGGTCAGCAGCCCCGCCGCGATGGCGCGCCCGCTGCTCCAGGCGGTGGAGGGCGCGGGTGAGGGAGCGTCGGTCATGGGTTGGGCCTATGTCTGAGGCAGCGTGTGGTTCAAGAGCCACTGGATGCCGAATTTATCGGTAAAGGATGAGAAGATCGCCCCCCAGAACTGCTTGCCCGGCGCCATCATCACCTTGCCGCCCGGCGACAGTTTGCCGAAGAACTCGTTCAACTGTTTCTCGCTGTCGCATTCCAGCATCAGCGACACCGTATTGCCGCGCACAAAGCCTTCGGGGCCGCGCATTTCCGACATCATGATGCCGATGCTTTTGCTGGTCAGGCTGGCGTGCATCACCTTGTCCTGCATGTCGGGCGGCATCTGTTTGGCGACGGGCGTTTCCGAGACTTTCATGATGAAAATCTCCCCGCCGAAACAGGCCTGGTAGAACTCCAGGGCAGCGCGGGGGTTGTCGAGGTTGAGGTACGGCATGAACGTCGGCATGGGCAGTGGTCCCTGTTTTGAATTGTTCGGTTAAGCGTGCTGTAAAAGCCGCTGTTCCAGACGGTCGAAGGTGGACGACCAGCCTTCGCCGTGGCCTTCCTGTTCCGTCGTGGACTGGAAGGGCGACT
>JAEUKM010000263.1 GCA_016793085.1 Rhodospirillaceae bacterium | reverse complement strand
GATCAGGCCGCGGGCGAAATGCGCGGCCGCCAGATTCTCGAGCGTAGCAAGGCTTTGGCCGCCTATTCAGGGTCGCCCGCGCGGCCCGTCGGCATGTCCATCGGCGTTGCGGTGTGGCAGCCCGCCGCCAACGAAAGCGTCGATCAGCTGATGGCCCGCGCCGACCATGCCATGTACCAGGCCAAGCGCGGCGGCAAGGGCCACTTCATCATCGCCGAGCCGGCGGAGGCCAAGTCATGAGCCCCGCCAAGGCGCGCCTGATCCATCTGCTGGGCCTGCCCGGCCACAAGATCGCCTACGAACAGGCGCGCGATCTGTTGGATCATCCCGACGTGGAAGTGCGCCGTGCGCTCGCCCAGCGCACCGACCTCGAGCCCGAGATTTTGTTTTTCCTGGCGCGCGATTCCGATGCCTCTGTCCGGCGCATCATCGCCACCAACACCACCGCACCCGACAAGGCCTCGGTGGTGCTGGCTTCGGATAGCGACGCCGACGTGCGCGCCGATCTGGCCCAGCGCCTGGGCAAGATCATCCCGGGCCTCGATAAGTCCGAGGCCGATAAAGCCTGGCGCACGGTGCAGCAGGTTCTCGCGCTTCTCGTCCGCGACCAGTTGCCGCGCGTGCGGCGCGCGCTGTCCGATGCCCTGAAATACATCCCCGATGCGCCCCGCGACATCGTGCTGCAGCTCGCGCGCGACCCGGAAGTGTCGGTGGCCGCACCCGTTCTAGAATTCTCGCCGGTCCTGACCGACGAAGACCTGATCGACATCATCCAGTCCAGCCCGTTGACAGCGTCTTTGATCGCCATTTCCAGGCGCGTCAACGTGGGCGAGGAAGTCTCCAACGCCATCGTCGGTACCGCCGATGTGGATGCCATCACCGCCCTTCTCAACAATCAAAGCGCGCAAATCCGCGAGGCGACGCTGGACGCGATCATCGATGCGGCACCCGTGTATCCGTCGTGGCATGAGCCCTTGGTCACCCGCCGCCAATTGCCGGGGCGCGCGGCCTTGCGCATCGCCAACTTTGTCGCCGATGCGCTGCTGCAAAAGCTGGCCGCGCGGCAGGATTTCGACGCGGCCACCACGGCGGCGCTCGGTTTGATCGTGCGCCAGAAACTCAACCGCGGTGATACGCCAGCCCTGGCTCCTGATCCCTTGTCGGCAGCCCTGGACCCGGCGGCCTTGAAGGTTGCCGCGGCCCGTGCGGCCGATTTGATGCAGGCCGGCAAGCTGACGCCCGTGTCGATCATGAAGATCGCGCAGGATGGTGTGTCAACTGTCGTGATCGCGGCCTTGGCCGCTCGCGCCAGTCTGCCCGTCACGGCTGTCGCCGAAGTGGTGCGCTCGGCCAGCGCCAAGGGCATGCTGGCGGTAGCCTGGGCGGGCGACTTCACCGCCGATCAGGCGGAGACGTTGCAATTGAAGGTGGCGCGCGTCATGCCGAACCAGGTGATCAAGCCGCGCAGCGACGGCTGGTTCGACGCCACCGAGGCCGAGCTGGAATGGCAGCTCGGCATGTTCAAGGACGCGGCTAAAACCTAATCGCCTTTCGGCGCATTCGCTTCCAACCAAGCATTCAAGTCGTCGGTGATATGGTGGCAGTGGCTGGTGTCGCCATGCCGGTGCACGGTGGTGTCGTGGCGCACCCACACCGTCGTCATGCCCATGTCAGCGGCGGGCTTCAGGTTGGCGGTGGAATCCTCGAACATGACGGCGCGCGTGGGCTCGATGGCGTGGGCCGCGATCAAGCGGTCATAGGGCTCGCGGCTGGGCTTGGGGATGTAGCCGCCCGCGCGGATATCGAAAATGTCACTGAACAAATGGGCGACGCCCAACCGCTCCACCGTGCGCGCGGCATGCGTGGCCGTGCCGTTAGTGAAAATCAGTTTCCGCCCCGGCAAGGCTTTAATCGCGGCTTCCAGGCGCGCATCGGCTTCCAGCACCGAGTGGTCGATGTCGTGCACGAAATCCAGGAACGCCTCCGGGTCGGTGCCGTGGTTCAGCATCAGCCCACGCAGCGTCGTGCCATGGGCGTGGAAGTATTTTTTCTGAAGAGCAAAGGCCTGATCGGGGCTCAAGCCCAGTTCGCGGCCGATAAAGGCCTTCATGCGGGCGTCGATCTGGTCGAACACCCGGGTCGCGGCCCGGTACAGCGTGTTGTCGAGGTCGAAGATCCAGGTATCGAAAGACGGACGGTCTCGATTTTGGTTCATCGTTTCTTGATCAGGGTGCCCGCGCCTGAGGGCGTGAACAGTTCTAGCAGTACTGCGTGGGCCACGCGCCCGTCCAGAATGACGGCGGCTTCCACACCTTGCGCCACGGCGTCCAGGCAGGTTTCCACCTTGGGGATCATGCCGCCCGAGATGGTTCCGGCCTGGATCAGGGTTTTCGCGCGTTCGACGGTCATTTCCTTGATCAGGCGGCCGGTGTCGTCCAGCACGCCCGAAACATCGGTCAGCATCAAGAGGCGCGTGGCGCCGATGGCGCCCGCGACCGCACCCGCCGCCGTGTCGGCGTTGATGTTGAAAGTCTCGCCGTTCGGCCCCACGCCGATGGGCGCGATGACCGGGATGATGTCGGACTTCTCGAAGGTGTCGAGAATGTGCGGGTTGATTTCCGAAGGTTCGCCGACGTAACCGAGGTCGAGAATTTTCTCGATGTTCGAGCCGGGGTCGCGCTTGGTGCGGCGCAGCTTCTGGGCGCGGATCAGGTTGCCGTCCTTGCCCGACATACCCACGGCAAAGCCGCCCGCCCGGTTGATGGCGGTAACGATCTGTTTGTTGATGGAGCCGCTTAAGACCATTTCGACGATGTCCACCGTGTCGGCGTCGGTCACGCGCAGGCCGTCGATGAACGAGCTTTTGATCTTCAGACGCTCCAGCATTGCGCCGATCTGCGGGCCGCCGCCGTGAACGACGATGGGGTTGATGCCCACCTGTTTCAGGAGAACGATATCGCGGGCGAAGTTTTCGGCCACCGTGTCGTCGCCCATGGCGTGCCCGCCGTACTTCACGACGATGGTCTCGCCGTTGTGCTCGCGCATGAACGGCAGCGCGTCGGCCAGCACGCCGGCTTTGGCCAGCCACTCGTCTTTGGATGCTGTGGTATCCCCGCTCATGGTCTGTCTCTCGTCTCCAACGTGGAAAAGGCGCTCAGGTGGAAAAGGCGTTCTGGCCGCGCCGCCGAACGTGCGGCGGCGCTAACACCTACTCTGGCAGGGCCAGTTCTGACAAGGCGGCGCGCAATTCGGGCAGTCCGTTACCCTCGGCGGCGCTGGTGGCCAGGATCAGGGGGTGGGCGGCAGTGTGCTTGGCCGCGGTTTCGGCCACCCGCGCCTGGGTAGCGGCCAGTTCGGCCGGCTTGATCTTGTCGGTCTTGGTCAGGACGACTTGGTAGTTCATGGCCGACTCGTCCATCATGGTCATAATGTCTTCATCGAGCGTTTTCACGCCGTGGCGGGCGTCGATCAGGATGAGCGCCCGACGTAATTGTGGGCGGCCCTTCAGGTAGCGGCGGATGAACAGCGACCAGACCTCGGCCTTGTCGCGCGGCGCCTGGGCGAAGCCGTAGCCCGGCAGGTCCACCAGCATCAGCCGTTCGCCCAGGTTGAAGAAGTTGATTTCCTGCGTGCGCCCCGGCGTGCCTGAGGCGCGGGCGAGCTGGCGCTGGCCCACCAGGGCGTTGATCAGGCTGGATTTGCCGACGTTGGAGCGCCCGGCAAAGGCCACCTCGGGCAGTTTGCCCGCCGGCAGGTACTCTTCGGCTAGCGCGCCGGTCACAAAGGCCACGGGCCGGGTGAACAGGTGCTGCCCTGCGGCAATGACGGCCGGGTCGAACGCTGCGGCCTGTGGGGCTGTCGTCACTTAGGCCGTCTTGCCCTGGCGCATGATGAACCACTGCTGGATGATGCCCAGCACGTTGCTCCATGCCCAGTAAATCACCAGACCCGCCGGGAACGAGGCCAGCATGTAGGTGAACACGAAGGGGAAGATCATGAAGATCTTCGCCTGGATCGGGTCGGCGGGCTGCGGGTTCAGTTTCTGCTGCAGCCACATGGTCACCCCCATGATCAGCGGCCACACGCCGATGTGCAGCCAGGTGGGCATGGTCAGGGGGATCAGGCCGAACAGCGTGAACATGTTGGTGGGGTCCATGGCCGACAGGTCATGAATCCAGCCGTAGAACGGCGCATGGCGCATTTCGATGCTGACGAACAGCACCTTATAGAGCGCAAAGAAGACCGGAATCTGAATCAGGATGGGCAAGCAGCCCGCCAAGGGGTTGGCCTTCTCCTTCTTGTACAGCTCCATCATCGCCTGGTTCAGCTTCACGCGGTCATCGGCGTAGCGGGCCTGCAGCTTCTGCATCTCGGGCTGAAGCAGTTTCAGCTTGTTCATGGCCTTGAACTGCTTGTCGGCCAATGGGTACATCAACGCACGCAGGACGACAGTGAAGGCCAGGATCGCCAGGCCGAAATTGCCCAAGAGGCCCTTGAACCATTCCAGAATGTAGAAGAACGGCTTGGTCAGGAAGTAGAACCAGCCGAAGTCGATGGCCAGATCGAATCGCGAAATACCCAACTGCTCGGTGTAGGCGTCCAGCAGCTGCACTTCCTTGGCGCCCGCGAACAGGAACGACTTCACGCTCTTGCTTTCGTTGGGGGCCAGCGTGATGGCTTCGCCGCGCAGGTCGGTCTGATAGCGGTCGCGGCCGTTCACCAGGCTATGGTTGAAGGTGGCGTCGATGCGCAAAGCGGGGTCGAAGGCCAGCGCCGTCAGCCAGTATTTGTCGGTAAAGCCGATCCAGCCGCCGGTGGACTGTTCCACCTGGCGCGGCTCTTTCTGCAAATCCTTGTAGGCCAGTTCTTTCAGGGTGTCGTTGAACACGCCCAAGGGGCCTTCGTGCAGAATGAAGAAGCCCGCCGTGGCGGGCGTATCCATGCGGGCGATCAGGCCGTAGGGATAAATCGTTACTGGTGTTGCGCCGGCGTTCTCCACCTTCTGCTCGATGGTGAACATGTAATTCTTGTCGATGCTGATGGTCTTGGTGAAGCGCAAGCCATTACCATTATCCCAGGTCAGCACAGTGGGTGCAGTGTCGGTGAGCGTGGCCGCAGCGTCGGCCGTACTCCACACCGTCTGCGCGTTGGGCAGCTTGATCGAGGTGTCGCCCGACAGCCAGCCCATCTCGACGAAGTAGGGCTTGGCCGCGTTCATGGGCGAAAGCAGGTCGATAGGCGGGCTCGTGGGCTCCAGGGTCTCGCGGTACTTCAAGAGCGTCACGTCATCGAAACGCACGCCCGCCAGCGAGATCGAGCCCTGCAGCTTGTCGGTTGCGATATTCACGCGTGGGCTTTCCGCAACCGGCGCCGGGGCTGCTTCGGGCACGGTGTTGGCGGCGGGCGCCTGAACGGGGGCAGCGCCCAGTTCGGCCGTGGGCGCGTTGGGTGCTGCGGCCACCGGGGCCTGCGGCGGCGGGGCCACGCGCTTGGGGGCGAAAAACATTTCCCAGCCGATCAGGATGATCAGCGACAGCGTCACGGCAACAAGGATGTTTTTTTGATCGGACATGGTTGTGTTCAAACGTTAGGAGTCGTTGAGTGGTGATGCTTGCAGGTGTAGGGCGGCACGGGGTCGTAACCGGCCCCTCCCCACGGATGGCAACGCGCGATACGTTTCAAACCCAGCCACACGCCTTTGATCGGGCCATGAACCAGGATCGCCTCGGACATGTAGTGCGAGCAGGAAGGCTCGAAGCGGCAGGTGCGGCCGATGAACGCCGACAGCGTCCACTGGTACAGCGTGATCAGGGCGCGCAGGAACGAGCTGATACCGCGTGAAATCATATTTCTTGAAATCATGACGTCCCCTTGGCCTTGCCCAGCTGCGGCAGCAGACGGCTGAGCGCCTTGAGCAGGTCTTCCGTCATATGGGTGAAGGCGCGCGACAATGCATCGGGCCGGGCGATCAAAACCACGTTGGCCGGGGGCAGGGTTAATCCAGTCAGGGCAGCATCGGCCACAGCGCGCAGGCGCCGCTTGGCCCGGTTGCGGATGACGGCGTTGCCTAGCTTGCGGGTGGCGGTGAAACCGATCCGGAACGCGGCGGATTCGCTGCCCGCGGGGCTCACGGCCTGGACCAGGAACGCAGGGGTTCCCTGGCGCACGCCTTGTCCGGCGGCCTTGAGGAAGTCGCTGCGGTCTTGAAGACGGCCCCAGGCTCTGCCCATGGCATTGCTCCGGCGGCAGCCGGGGGGTTAGGCCGACAGGCGTTTCCGGCCCTTGGAACGGCGGCTGGCCAGGACCTTGCGGCCGCCAACGGTCGCCATACGGGAACGGAAGCCGTGACGACGTTTACGCACCAGCTTGCTCGGTTGATACGTGCGCTTCACGTGGAGAACTCCGGTATTCAGAAAAAAAAGAACACCCCACCGGCCCGGCGGAGCGTCCTAGCTTAAGGCCGGGGGTGTATACGGGCCCCCGCCCCACGAGTCAATTAAGGAGTCGGGGAAAAAGCCCGTGAAAACCGCAAAAAACGGCTCTTTTTAGCCATTTAGCGGGGTTTTGAAGGCCTTGCGGCCTGCTAAAGTGCCGGGCATGGACCTTGCCGCCAAAGACCCAAGCCCCAGCCTGGCCGCCGCCCCGGCCGATGCCCGGCTGACCGGCCTGAAAACCCGGTTTGGGCTGTCCTGGCGGCTTCTGGTGCTGACGGTCATCTTCGTCATGCTGGCCGAGGTTCTGTTCCTGGCCCCCTCGCTGGCCCGCTTTCGGGTCAACTACCTGGAAGAAAAGATCGACGCGGCCCACCTGATCATCTCAGCGCTCGAGGCCGTGCCCGGCCAGCCGCCCACGGGGCGCATCGACCCGACCCTCCGCGACCGCCTCCTGGACCAGGCGGGCATGCTGGGGCTGACGATCTTGAGGCCCAATACACCGCCGCGGACGCTCGGCCCGCGCATGCCGCCGCGCATCCCCAAACTGTCCGACCTGCGCGAGGACACGCCGCTGACTCTGGTGATCGACACGCTGCACACCATGTTCACCAAGGAGCCGACGGTGATGGGGGTGACGGGCTTAAGCCAGGCCGATCCGCGCGTGGTGGTGGAAGTGGTGCTGGAAGAAGCCCCTCTGGCCCAAGGCTTGTGGAACTACCTGCGGCGCATCCTCACCTTAAGCCTGTTCATTTCAGTCACAGCGGCGGCCCTGGTGTACGCCACGGTGCAGTGGCTGGCGGTGCGGCCCCTGCAACGGCTGACCGCCAACATGACCGGTTTCCAGCAGGACCCCGAAGACCCGCGCCGGGTGATCACGCCCGAGGCCCGCTCGGACGAAGTGGGCACCGCCGAGCAGGCGTTGGCCGACATGCAGATGCGCCTGCGCGCCTCGCTCCTGGAAAAGGAACGCCTGGCGGGCTTAGGCGCGGCGGTGACCAAGATTTCCCACGACCTCAAGAACATTCTGGCCACAGCGCAGCTGGAATCGGACCGCCTGGAAAACGCACCCAACATCGATCCCGACGTAAAAGTAATCACCTCGGGCATCGTGCGCGCCATCGACCGCGCCGTGCGCCTGTCCACCAGCACCATCCGTTTCGCCAAGGAAGAGCTGCCGGCTGCGCGCAAGCAGAAGGTGTCGCTACGCGAGATTCTCACCGACGCGCAGATGTCGCTGCAACCGGTGTTTCCGGGCACGCGCATGATTGTCGATTTGCCGGAAGACGTGACGTTCATGGCCGATGCCGAACTGATGCACCGCGTTTTTGAGAATCTCTTGCGCAACGCGGGCGAAGCTTCCGCGAAGAGCGTGCGGCTGTCTTACATGCGCGACGGCAAGGACGGCATCGTCCTGGTGGCCGACGACGGGCCCGGCATGGCCAAGCGCGCCACCGATCACCTCTTTGTTCCCTTCGCGGGGTCCGCTAAATCGGGGGGCACGGGCCTGGGCCTGCCCATCGCGCGCGAAGCCTTGCGCGTTCAGGGCGGCGATATCGTGCTGAACTCCACCTCGCCCGCCGGTACGGTGTTTGCGGTCCGCCTGCCCGTGACATAAATAAATCGCTACCTAGGGACCGGTGAACTGAAAGAGCATGACATGGCGACCGCGTTAGGACTGGTGTTTCTGCTGGCGGCCATTGGTGTCGTGCTTTGGCTCTACCGGTCGCGCACCTGAACAGCTAAAAACGGCCCGCTTCGCAAATAAGGTTACGCCCGTGAGCACCAAGACCACCAGATCCCAGCGCCTGACCGTGCGTGACATCGCCGCGCGCAAGGGAACAACGCCGATTGTGTGCGTGACCGCCTACACGGCACCCATGGCGGGCTTCATGGACGAGGCGGTGGATGTGCTCTTGGTCGGCGACAGCCTGGGCATGGTGCTTTACGGCTTTGATAGTACCTTGCCCGTCACGCTCGATATGATGATCGCGCATGGTGCGGCCGTGGTGCGCGGCTCGGACCATGCGTGCGTGGTGGTCGATATGCCCTTCGGCAGTTACCAGGCGTCCCCGGCGCAGGCCTTTGAATCATGCGCGCGGGTGCTCGCCGAAACGGGCTGTGCGGCCGTGAAGCTGGAAGGCGGGCGCGAAATGGCCGAGACCATCCGCTTTCTCTCCACGCGTGGCGTGCCGGTCATGGCCCACGTGGGCCTGACGCCGCAGTCCTTCAACCAGTTCGGCGGGTTCCGCACGCGCGGACGCACCATGACCGAGGCCGAGGACATCGCCGCCGATGCCGAAGCCGTGGCCGATGCGGGCGCGTTTTCGGTGGTCATCGAAGGCACGCTGGAGCCCGTGGCCCGCGCCATCACCGAGAACTTAAAAATTCCCACCATCGGCATCGGCGCTTCGCCCGCCTGCGATGGTCAAGTCTTAGTGGCCGAGGACCTGCTGGGGCTATTCAGCGACTTCACGCCCAAGTTTGTGAAGCGCTATGCTAACTTAGGCGCGGACGTGACCAAGGCCGTGACAGCCTATGCCGCCGATGTGCGCGCGCGCCGCTTCCCCGGCCCCGAGCACACCACCTCGGCCAAGCCCAAGAAGTAAAAGCCCATGAGCGGTCCCGCAGGCCTGACAATCGTGCGCGACGTGGCGGGCTTACGTACACAAGTAAAGGCCTGGCGCGCGGCCGGACGCACTATCGCGCTGGTGCCGACCATGGGCGCGCTTCATCGCGGCCACATTCAGCTGATGGAAACCGCGCGCGCCAAGGCCGACGCGGTGATCGCCACCATTTTCGTCAACCCTACGCAATTCGGGCCGAACGAGGATTTCGGGGCCTATCCGCGCCAGGAAGGCAAGGACGCAAGCCTGCTCACGACCGCAGGCGTCGATGCATTGTTCGCGCCGTCGCCATCTGAAATGTATCCGGCCGGGTTCGCCACCAAGGTCAGCGTTGCGGGCTTAACCGATGTGCTGTGCGGGCCCTTCCGGCCCGGCCACTTCGAGGGCGTGGCGACAGTGGTGACAAAACTTCTGCTGCAAGCGCTGCCCGATGTGGCGCTGTTCGGCGAGAAGGATTTTCAGCAGCTTGCGGTCATCAAGCGCTTCACGGCGGATCTCGACATTCCGGTGAAAATCATCGGCGTGCCCACGGTACGCGAGGCCGATGGCTTGGCGATGTCGTCGCGCAACGCCTACTTGTCGGCGGAAGAACGCGCCATTGCACCGATGTTGTTTGCGGCGATTTCCAAAGCCGCCGCCGCAATTTCAAAAGGGGCCGAGCCCGCCGCAGCGGTGTCCGAAGCCAAGGATGCGGTGCTGAGGGCGGGCTTCCGCTCCGTCGATTACATCGAGGCGCGCCGGTCCGACACGCTGTCTGTCTTGAAAAAAGGCGAAGATGGGGGCCGCGTGTTTGCCGCCGCGTACTTAGGCCGCGCGCGGCTGATCGATAACGTGGCGGTTGGTTAGTACAGCGCCTTAGCGCACGTATTGTCTAACGAACGTAGACGTGCACTTCCGGGCTTGTGGCGGCCGCACTGCTCATGCTGGCCATGATCACGCGGTCGCCGGGCAGGCCCATGCTGGTCATGGAGCGCATCACGCCTTCGGCGTTGCGCCGGGCCGTCGCCGAACCCGCACTGCTGGAGGACACGGCCACCAGATCGAACACCGCGTCGGGCCGGCGCTCCAGCGCGCGGCTCAAGGCCTGGTACAGGGCCGGTTCGTAGGCCACATCGGGTTTGTCGAAACGGATGACGACCAAGGGTTTGCGGTCGGCAAAGCTGGCGGTGGGGGCCGCGGCCACGCGGGCAGGGGCCGCAGCGCCGCGTGACATGCCGGTTTGGTACATGCCGCCGACGTTGATGCCGGCCGCCAGTTCCACCAGGCTGTTGCGTTCGTTGGTGACGAACTGCTGCTGGCGGGCGATGTCGTTGTTCAGGCTTTGCAGCAGACGGTCGATGGTGATGTTGGTCTGGGCGATCTCGTCTTCCAGCATGCGGAGCTGGCGGTGGTCTTCATCCACCGCACCCGAGAGCGTGAAGGCCGAGCGCACGCTGTCGAGCAGGTAGGCGACAGAACCCGCATCGGCGGCCACTTGCGAGGACAACTGGTTCATGCTGGCCAGATCGCCGTCGCTGGCGGTCAGGCGGGCTTGGGCTTCCTGCCACTGGGCCAACAGTTCCGGGTTGCCCGGCGTCGTGCCGATCTGCAGGCGCGAGCGGATCACGCCCACGGCGGCGTTGTAGGCGCCGGCATTGGCGACCGTCTGGGCACGGACGTTGGTGAACTGGGCGTTGCGGGTGGCGGCATTGTTGCGCACCTGCTCGTACTCGCCGCGAAACTGGGCCACGCGCTGGCCGACCACGGTGGTGCCGGTGTAGGGCCGCGTGGTGACGGGCGAGGGTGCGGGGGCCGCAAGCATTGTTTCGGAGACATCGGCCGAGGGCGGCGGCGGGGGTGCGGCGGCCGTGCTGGCGGGGGCATCAGCATTGAACGAGGGGAACAGGGCGTCGCTGGCGAAGGAACATCCCCCCAGCGCGAACAGCGCCGCTAAAACCACACCGCGGCTTGCATTTACGCCGCTTTTTGCCGTTACCCGATCAACAGTCATGAGCCCCAAATCCTGCCGTGGCACGATCCACGTTTGGGTCCGGGCTTGGCGTCCCCGGACCGTGATGTTTTGGTTTCCCCGAATCAAACCCCTAAAGGCTTGAGTCCGTTCCGGAATTAGGCCCGGCGCGGCACCTCGAAGGCACTTTACTCAAAGCTTTTTGCTTGAACAACAGGCATAAGCGCTCTTTCTCACTCAAGACGGGGTATCCGGCGAATCCGCCGCCCGCGCCAATCCGCCAAATGTGGGAAGGGGTTAGCCGCCCCGGCAGCGTTCACACAAAGCGCGATGTTTCGCTTGCAAGCCCGGCCCAATCTGAGTATCCCGACACCTCCTTGGACGGGCGTCAGGAGCCGGATACGGCTCCTTATTCACGTCTGGGGGAAACCCGTCAGCGCGGCGGCAGGTCAACCAGCACGTATTTGGCTTGTCGGACGGCCGCCCGCATTGGCCCCAAAGCGCCCGTAGCTCAACTGGATAGAGCATCTGACTACGGATCAGAAGGTTAGGAGTTCGAATCTCTTCGGGCGCGCCATTCCTGGACCAAACTGGGCACTCCTGCGCCCGGTGGCGGCAGGCCCGCTTCCAGGGCGGCACTCAGCACGTCCTTTGACCCGCTGATCCGCACTTCACCGTCCAACAGTTCAACCTTGTTCACGAAGGTCCGCAGGAAGGCTTTGCGGAACTGGATATCGCCTGTGCGCAACAGGTCGGCCATGCCCTTGGAGAACGCAGCCACCTTTTTGGGGCTCAGGGCGGCTTGAGCGTCTTGTGTCCTTCGTTGGGCCTCTGTGAGGAGGCGCAAGGCCTCCTGGCGCTCGGCCTGGGCCTTGGCAAGGCGGCTGCGGAAGATGTCGCTGTCCGTCACCGTGCCGTTCTCCAGCGCATCGAACAGCCGCGTAACCCGTAAATCCGCCTCCCGGAACCGCACCTCAAGGGAGTGGCGGTCGTGGGTGTCTGCTTTCTCGGATTTGGCTGTGTCGGCCTTGAGTTCCCGCACCAGGGCGGTCATGTGGGTGGGGTCCAACACCCGGTCGATCAGGGCGTCCGTGACGGTGGTATCCAACTGCGCCATGGGAACGCTGCACCCCTTGCAGCCATCGGCCCCTTCCTTGGCCTGCTTGATGCAGGCGTAATAGCGGTACTTGCCGCTCTTGCCGGTGCGCAGGCCCATCGTCCCCCTACAATGCGCGCATTTGACCATGCCGCTGAGCAAGATCGGGTTGTTACTGACCCGCCCCGGCGTGCGCTTGGGGTTGCGTTCCGTCAGCTTACGCTGAACGGATGCGAATGTGTCTTTGTCCACGATGGACGGGCAGGGCATGGCAATCCATTCGGACTCCGGTTTGTCGGTCTTGGCCCGGCTGTCGCGGCGATTGAAGTAATAGGTGCCGATGTAGGCGGTCTCCCGCAGGATGCGGTAGACCGAGTTATTGCTGAACCGCCGTCCGCGCTGCCGGGTGCCCTGAGCGTTGAGGTGTATCGCAATGGCTTTGACGCCCAGGGGCACGATGGCCCCGTCGCCGTTGAGATAGAGGCGGAACACCTTGCGGACCATCTCCGCTTCCAAGGGCTCTGGCTCCAAGCGCCGCTTGATCTTATCGCCGCGTTTCTCGCCCTGGAGCGTGCGGTAACCAAAGGGCGGGGCCGATCCGCCGTTCCAGTAACCTTGGCGCGCATTCTCCTTCATCGCACGTAACGTGTGCTTGGCGTTCTCCTGGCTCTGGTACTCGTCGAACATGGCGAAGATTTTGCGGACCAGTTCGCCCGAGGGGTCGTCGCCGGTCTCTTGCGTGACCGAGACCAACCGCACGCCGCGCTTGCGAAGATCGCGCACGTAATACTCAAGTTGGTAGGCGTCCCGCGCCATGCGCGAGAAGCTATGCACCAACACCGTATCGAAGAGCCGAGGCTTGGCCCGCCCATCGGCGATCATGTCCTGGAAGGCCGGGCGGTTATCGGTCGTCCCGCTTGCGCCGGGTTCCACGTACTCCTTGGCGACCTCCCAGTCCCGGCTGAAGCAATAGGCCTCAAGCTGCTTGCGCTGATCCGGGATGGACAGGTCATGCTCGGCCTGCCGCTTGGTGGAGACCCGCAGGTAAAGCGCAACGCGGACAGCCGTGGACATGGCGAACACCTATACGTGTGACGGATCGTTTACGGGAGGAGCATCGTTATCGTTGGCCGCGATCAGGGCCAGCAGGGCCGGAAGGTAGGCCCGGATTAAGGCAACTTCTTGGGGCAACACAGGCAAAGGAGCGGGAAGGTCGCAAAGCACCTTTACGTGCGAGGCGGGCCGGGAAGCATGGCCGCGCGGTTTTGTGGGTTGCACGTATAGGTGCAGGGCCGGGGCCTCGTTCTGGTTGGCCGGTGTGGGGATACCCCCAGGCTGCACGTATAGGTGCGGCTGGGGCTGGTCGTCGGAAGGTTGCGCGGTCATGTGCAGGGTCCGGTCTAAACCCTTGGCCCGGTCAAGTATACGTAAGGCCAAGTCCGAGCGCCTGAATACAGGCCCGCCGCGCACCGCGCTTCCTTACGTATATATACCTAAAGAAAATATACGGCCTGGCGATTTTCTAATTATCGACTCCTGGCTTACGTACCTAATACGTGTAGGTAAGGCAAAAACCTGCAGCGCACTTCTTAACAGTTGGATTGGCTTCAAGGGTCTAGGGCAACCAATCGATACCCCACGCCCGTTTCGGTCATCAGCAGTTTCGGCTGCCGTGGATTTTCCTCGATCTTGTCGCGGATGCGGCGCACGTAAACACGTAAATACTGCGGGTCAACGCCGCTCTGATCGTCCCAGATCGCTTTAATCAGTTGAGTATGCGTCAACACGCGCCCCGCGTGCGTCACGAGTTGCGCGAGAATGTCATATTCCTTGCGCGGCAGTTTGATGTCCTCTCCATTCACGCTGACGATGCGTTTGGTCAGATCAACCTTAAGCTGCCCGCTTTGGAACACAGGTGCAGCGCCCGCCGTGGCGAACTTATGGCGCAGGGCCGTGCGGATGCGCGCCATCAACTCCTCGGTGCTGAAGGGCTTGGTCACATAGTCGTCGGCACCCATGTCCAAGGCCGCCACTTTGCCGGCGTCGTCACCGCGCGCGGAAAGGATCAGGATCGGCACCGCCGATTGGCTGCGGATTTTGCCCAAGACCTGCAGCCCGTCCATATCGGGCAGGCCGAGGTCGAGAATTACTACGTCCGGACTGTAGCGCTGCATGGTGTCAATCGCCGCGGCCCCGGTTTCCGCTTCAAGTACGCGGTAGTCGTGGACCGACAAGGTTTTCTGCAGAAACCGCCGGATCGGCGTTTCGTCATCGACAACCAGAACCGTCACGTCGTTACTTTTCAAGGGCGGGCTCCGCGTGCGGGGCGCAGGGGATCGACAAGCTGAACACAGCACCCGTCCGATCCTTGCGGTTAGCCACGGACACACGGCCGCCCATGGCTTCGATAAAGCCTTTTGTGATCGAGAGGCCCAGGCCCGTGCCGCTGCTCTGGCGGTCCGCGCGGGCGATGCGGTGGAACTTGTCGAAGACGGCGAGCAGCTGATCGTCCGGAATGCCGGGCCCTTCGTCGCTGACGTCGATCACGCAATCCTGACCGTCGCGGCGCGTCGTGATCGTGACGGTGGAGCCCGCCGGTGTGTGCTTTGCCGCATTTTCCAGAATGTTCGCCAAGGCTGTCTCCAGCAACACAGGATCGGCCAGCACCAGCGGCAGATCATCGGCGAGCGCTGCTTTAATGCGGTGCTGGTTTAACTCGCGTTCGTTGCGCTTCAGGGCGCCATTGACAATGTCATCCAAGTCCGTGGCTTCGACCTTGGGTTCAAGCGCGCCGCTATCAAGCTTTGTGATGTCCAGAAGATTGGCGACGTAGCGGTTCAGGCGTTCGGCCTGCTGCAGCGCTGTGGCCAGCATTTCATCGCGCGTCGCATCGTCGTACATGGCCCCGTAATGCTTCAAGCCGCTCACCGTGCCGATGATGGACGCCAGCGGCGTCTTCAGATCGTGCGAGACCGAGGACAAGAGCGCCATGCGGAAGCGTTCGCTTTCCTTCAACACGCGCGCGCCTTCCAGATCGTCGGCCATGCGCACGCGTTCGAGAGTCAGGGCGGCAAGGTCAACCAGCGCATCCAAAAGCCTTCCGTCCTCCGAGGAAAGAACGCTCCCTGTTGCGCCGGGACGATGTAGCCCCAGAACGCCCACAGGGCCGCGCACGGTCTCAAGCGGCATGAACAAACGTTTAGCGCCCGGCAGCGTATCGGAGCCTCGGCCGGCAACCTGCTTGCGTTGCCAGCACCATTGCGCCGCCGCCATGTCGGCGTCGTCCAGTTTGTCTTCGGGTGGCCACGCGGCCCGCACTTCCAGACGATCACCGCTTTCCATCAACAGTACAGCCTCCAGTTTCAGCATGGCGTAAATCTGATGCGCGGTGGCCGTCAGCAAATCCTCCAGAACGTTGATCTCCGTCAGCTTGCGGCTGAATTTGTAAAGCTCGCTTGAAATGCGCCCCTCGCGCCGCGCCACCTCGGCCTGCTCGCGCGTCTGCCCGGCCAGCGTGCTGGTCAGCACGGCCGCTAGGCCGAAGAAGACAAGGGCCACGACGTTGGCGGGGTCGCTGATCGTCAGCGTATACAGCGGCTCCAGGAAGAAGAAATTGTACAGCAGCATGCACAGCACGGCGGACCACAAGGCGGGCCCGAGGCCGTAGGTCGCAGCACTGAAAAGCACGGCCGCCAGAAAAACGAACGACACATTGGTCGGTGCGACGGCGCGGTCGATCACCAGCCCCAGGCCCAAGGCCGCGACGGCCCCGAGGGTCGAGATCAGATAATGCGCGGCGTTCAGTATGGGTTTTTGCGCCGGTTCAGTCGGCGAAGACGCCGGGGCTTCCTTTTCAGAGCCAGGCAAGACGTGAATAGTAATGCCGCGGGCGTGGCGCACCAACTCGTGAACCACTGAGCCTTTGATGATTTCAACCAAGCGGGAGCGCTGCGCCTTACCGAGAACAATGTGCGTGAAATTGTTTTCGCGCGCGAAGCTCAGCACTTCCTTGACGATATCCGAGCCGATGATGGTGGCGGTCTCGCCGCCCAGGTGCTCGGCCATGCGCAAGCCGTCGTCTATGGTTTTTCGCTGTCGGTCATTCAGCCTGAGGTGCTTGGCGGTTTGCACATACAAAGCCGACCACGGGCCTTTCAGATGGTCGGCGATGCGCTTTCCGTAGCGCACGACGTCTTCGCTCTGGGCCGGATCGCCGATGCAGACCAAAACACGTTCACCCGCCGCCCAGGGGCCTTGTATGGCGTGGGTCTGCATGTAATCGACCATCTGTGCGTCGACGCGCTGGGCCGTGCGCCGCAGGGCCAGTTCGCGCAAGGCGGTGAGATTGCCGGGGGAGAAGTAGTGCTTGAGTGCCCGCTGCGCCTGATCGCGGACGTACACCTTGCCTTCGTGCAGGCGCTTGATGAGTTCGCCGGGGCTGAGGTCGATCAGTTCGATGTCGGTGGCATTGGCGATCACGCTGTCGGGCACGGTTTCGCGCACGCGGATACGCGTAATCTGCGCTACAATATCGTTCAGGCTCTCGATGTGCTGCACGTTGACGGTTGTGTACACATCGATTCCGGCATCGCGCAGTTCCTCGATATCAAGGTACCGCTTCGGGTGGCGGCTGCCTTGTGCGTTGGTGTGCGCCAACTCATCCACCAGCGCCAGTTTTGGCCGCCGGGCCAAAATCGCATCAAGGTCCATCTCGGCGAGGTTGCGGCCCTTGTAGGGAACGATGCGGGGCGGCACGGCCTCAAGCCCGGCCACCAGGGCTTCCGTGTCCGCGCGGCTGTGGGTTTCCACAACGCCGATCACGACATCGATGCCGTCGGTCTTGGCGCGGTGGCCCGCCTGCAGCATGGCGTAGGTTTTGCCCACGCCGGGCGCCGCCCCCAGAAACACCTTTAGCCGCCCGCGATTTTCGCGCTGCGCGGCGGCTAAAAGGGCATCGGGTGAGGGGCGGTTGTTGTCTTGCAACGGTCCTCCGGTCTGGGCCGGGCTTTACGGTTTGGATCCCCCGGCCATTATAGAAGGTCGCGTTGAAACCGCATCGCCGATGTCATGCGATTCTTGCAGGGCTTTCAGAAGCTCTTGGAGATGGTGAAGACCCCGCGGGCGTCACACAGGCGCGCGCAGTTCGCGTCATTATCGGTATCGGTGTAACGCAGCGACGCATCGAACCAGGGGAACGCATAGCTTAAGCCTACATTCCAGTCGAAGTAATCCGCGCCATAGGCGGGGTTCACCTCGGCGCGGCCCAAATTTGCGTCTACCGCCCACTTTTCGGCGAACGGCACGCGGATCCCCGTCGTGAGGTAAGCGCCGTCCTTCGTGCCGCCAAAATTATCGGGGGTGTAGTAGAATCCGCCTGACCAGACGGCAGGGCCGAAGTCATAGGCCAGTTTCAGAGCGCCTTCCCAGTAGCCGTAATTCGAGCCGCTGCGCGCATCGGGGTAGGCGTAATAAATGACGCCCAGGTCATAGCTGAGGGCGTCGGCCTTTCCGGCGTAGCCCGCCGTGAGATCGACCTCAAGGTCGGCTTTGTCGCCGGCTGTGAATTCCACGTTCGATCCCCATACGCCGGCGTAAATACCGCTCGGCAACGACCAGGTGACACCGGCTTGCAGGGCGGGGTCGTTCTGGGTTTGCGAGTAGCCGCGAAATACGTAGTCGGAGGTTGCGGCGACGGTTCCCGACAATGTGCCGGGGGTGGCGTTGTCCTGCGATTTTGCTGGCAGCACGAAACAGAGCCCGAACATCAGGGACACGGTCAGGGCGGGAACAAGACGGCGCGTTAAAACGATAAACATGATGACACTAGGATTAAGTTGCTTGTTGTGGAGTGATTGGTTCGCGCCGGGCTCGGCTG
>JAEUKM010000246.1 GCA_016793085.1 Rhodospirillaceae bacterium | reverse complement strand
TGCGCATCGAACATCGGGCCCGACACATCAACGACATAGCCGTTGCCATCCCCGCGCGACAGCTTCAGCGCCAGGTCCGTACGGTCGGCCTGGCCGCGCGTGATGTCCAGGGTCTTGAGCGCGCCGCCCGCGCCGAACGTGGCGGAACCCTCGATGTGCAGGTCATTTTCAGCGCGCACGCTGAAGGCCGGCAGGGTGTCGAGCAGATTGTTCTTCAGGGTCAGTTTGATATCGAAATCAGCCGTGGCGCCGACGGGCTTGCTCCAGCCCAGTTCGGGGATCGCCATGGCCACGGGCGTCAGATCGCCGACGGAATCCAGCGTGGCGGTGCCGTCGCGGAAGACGCGGTAGGAGACGGTAGAGGGCACGACGCCGTCGATGTTGGGCGGCATGAACGGCGCGAAACCCAACAGCACCGACGGCCGCGCCTCGTTGGAGACCAGTACATCCAGCACGTATTCGCTGCGCATGGGCTTGCCCGAGAAATCCTCGGCCCACTGAATCCCCGTCTCGATCTGGCCCAGCATGGCCTTGCCCGTCACGTTGAGGCCGGTGTTGACGACATTGATTTCCAGGTCGCCGTTCTCGAGCGGCAGACCGAACGCCACGTTGTCGATGCGCGCGCCCGCCACCTTACCCTTCACGCCGATCTTCAGGTCGTCCAGCTTCAGCTTGCTCAACAACGGGAAATCAAGCGACAGGTCCACCTCGGTCTCACCCGAGGCAGCGTTGGGATCCACGCCCATCTTCGAGGTGTATTGCAGAGGCTCGTTGTCGATCAGGCGCAGGGCTTCACCCAAATCGCCCTTCACCTTGATGTCGAAGTCGGCCTTGGGCACGTCCGCCGTGAGATCGTACATGCGCAAGTTGGCGCCCGTCACGCGCAGGCCCTTGCCGCTGACGGCGTCAGGCACAACACCATTCGCAACCTTGATGGTCACTTCTTCCAGGCCCACCTGCAGGGTGCCGCCGGTGTTTTCCACCTTGGGCATCCCTTTCATGTAGTTGACCTGCACGCCGTCCAGCTCGGCGCGTAAATTCAGTTTGGTGGCTTTTACTTGCCACGGCTCGGACCCGGTCAGATCGATGGCCGCCGTGACCGAGGTGATGGTGCCGCCCGAAAGGTTGTCGACAATCCAGTTGCGGGTGTTGGGCGCAAGGCCGGTCGGCCACAGGTCTTTCAGGCCCTGCAACGTCAGCGCGTCGATGCTGGCCTGCACGTCCACCGTGGGTGCGGTACGCATGTTGATGGCTTTGGCTTCGGCGGAAATGACGGGCGAGATGCCGTCCTGGCGCGTCACGCGCACCTCGAACTTCTCCACCGCGATCTGGTCGAGCCCGCCGCTGGTGGCCGCGCGCAGTTCAGCGCCGCCGATGGCGATTTCGCCGCCTTGCTCGGGTGGCAGCATCAGCTTGCCGGGGCCAGCGGTGATGATGACGTTGCCCCAGGTGGCCGATGACGTGATGCTTTCGGGCACCATGTTCACTTCGATGCTGCCGCTAAGGTCAGCGTCGAGGATTTTCAACGGGGCCAAGTCCGGCCACAACGCCGCGAAGGCCGCGGGCCGCAGGCCTTTGAACGAGGCCGTCAGCGACAGAATGCCCGCGTCGTAGGCGTAGCGACCGGCCACATCCACCGCGACAGTGGTGCCGCCGCCGACGAGCGGCAGATTGCCCGCGATCTCGATGCTCTCGCGCTGACCGAGGAGCCTTAAGTTCGCGTCGGGCACCAGCCACTGGCCGCCGCTTTGCTCGTCGATCAGCACCACCGTGGTTTCGTTGATTTCGATGTTCTCAAGCGCCGGGCCTGCGTCGGCGTCATCGGGGCTGATGCGCAGGCCGTTGATGATGGCCGCCACCAGGCCGCCGGACGAGTCCGTGCTCGCCGCTTCGGGGGCGGCGGGCTTTTCAGGCGTTGCCGGTGCTGCTTCATTGTCTATGGGTGCCGCGGGCTCCAGGCCCAGCCGGATGCCCCCATCGGCGTTGCGGATAATGCGCAACACCGGCCGCGTGATGCCCAGGTGCTCCACCACCACGCGCCCGCTGATGAGGGCCGGAATATCCAGCCGCAAATCCAGCGAACCGAAGGCCGCGATGACCTCGCCCGTAGAATTTCGGACCTGCACGTTCTCGACCGTCAGCTCCGGGCGGCGCGTCATGCGCTTCCAGGTCAGTTCGGCGTCGGCGATTGTGAAGCTGTAATCGGGCAGGCCCCGTTTCAGCGCGCTTTCCACGTAGGGCACGAACGGATCCAGCGGCAGGGGCCCGCGCGCAAGCTGCACGAACAGCACCGCCACCAGCAGAACGGCGGCAATGGCGATGCCCTCAAAGATACGGACGAGACTGCGGAGAACTATCTTCATTCGTTAAGTGTGTCTCAGGCCCTTGAGGCGATTGTCTTTTTCGACTTCGCCGCGGCCCTGGACGGCTTGACCGGCATGATCGGATTCACCAAGCTGCCGCGGTCGATATGACCGCCCTGGGTCAGGCTTGGTGGGGCGTTTCCTAAGGGTTCTTGCGTGTTTGTGCAATCCACCACGGCGCTGCCTTATCCTTTTGAACCGGCCCAGGCCGGGCGGCTGTTAACCGAGTGGGCCGCGGCCGACGGCGTTGAGGACCAGGCCCTTGCCACTTTCATGCGCGCCGCCCCGGCCGATGCGCAGCTTTCGCGCCTGCTGACGGCGGTCTTCGGCAACAGTCCTTATCTGTCGGGCCTGCTCGACCGTTACCCGGACGTCCTGAAGGATGCCTGGACCACAGGCCTTCAGCAAACCTGGGACCGCATTATGGCAAATATAAGTGCCGCGGCCATAACCCAGGCCCCCTTAACCCAGGCAGAGGTGATGAAGCGCCTCCGCCAGGCCAAGGGCCAGGCGGCTCTGCTCATCGCGCTGGCCGATATGTCCGGGGCTTGGCCGCTGGAACAGGTTACGGGCGCGCTCACCGATCTTGCCGACGCCTGCGTGAAAATGTGTGTGCAGTTTCTGCTGCGCGAGGCGGTGGCTAAGGGCGACTTGGCGCTGCCCGACTTGGCCGACCCCGAGCGCGGCTCGGGCTACATGATCTTTGCGCTGGGCAAGCACGGCGGGCGCGAGCTGAACTATTCCTCCGACATCGATTTGCTGGTGCTGTTCGATGACGACACCCTGCCCTACCGCGGCAAGAAGTCGGCCCAGGAGTTCGCGGTGCGCATCACCCGCGAAATGGTGAAGATGATGCAGGAACGCACATCCGATGGATACGTGTTCCGCACCGATTTGCGCCTGCGACCCGACCCGGGTTCGACCGCCGTGGCGGTGTCGCTGAACGCGGCCTCCATCTACTACGAAAGCTACGGCCAGAACTGGGAACGCGCGGCCATGATCAAGGCCCGCGCCATCGCCGGCGACGGGGACGGCGCGAAACTGTTCCTGAAGGAGCTTGAACGCTTCGTCTGGCGGCGCTCGCTCGACTTCTACGCCCTGGAAGACATCCACTCCATCAAGCGGCAGATCTACGCCCACAAAGGCGGCGGCACCGTGACCGTGCCCGGCCACAACATCAAGCTGGGGCGCGGCGGCATCCGCGAAATCGAGTTCTTCGCGCAGACGCAGCAGCTCATCTGGGGCGGGCGCAGGCCCGAAACGCGCTCGTCGCAGACCATTGAGGCGCTGAAGGCGCTCTCGGCCCTGGGCATCGTGGCCCCGGCCGTGCGCGATGATTTGACGCGCTGCTACGAATATCTGCGCCGCCTGGAACACCGCCTGCAGATGATCAACGACGAGCAGACGCAGAAGCTGCCGAAGGACAATGCGGGCTTGGCGCATATCGCGGCCTTCATGGGCTACGACAGTGCGGCCACATTCGCCGATGAACTGACGCGCACCTTGCGCACGGTGGAAACCCACTACGCCGCACTGTTCGAGGATTCGCCTTCGCTCGGCATCGAGGGGAATCTTGTTTTTACCGGCACCGAGGACGACCCCGACACCCTGGAAACCCTGCGCAAGCTGGGCTTCAAGAACCCCTCGGTCGTCAGCGCCGCCGTGCGCATCTGGCACACCGGCCGGGCCAAGGCGACCCGGTCTTTACGCGCCCGGCAGTTGCTGACGGAACTGATGCCGCGCCTGCTGCAGGCCTTCGGGCGCACAGCAGAGCCAGACGGCGCCTTCGTGCGCTTCGACCGCTGCATGAATGAAGTGAACGCGGGCGTGCAGTTGCTGTCGGTGTTCTACTCCAATCCGTCGCTTTTGGATTTCGTGGCCGAAGTGATGGGCGATGCGCCGCGCCTGGCCGACGATGTGGCGCACAATCCGCTGCTGCTGGATTACGTGCTGGAACCAGCCTTCTTCGAGCCCGTGCCGCCGCTGGAAATACTGTGCGCGGAAGCCCGGAAAGGCACCACGGAAGCGGCCCACCTTGATACCGCCATCACCGCCTGTACGCGCTGGACCAACGAGCACCGCTTCCAGGTGGGCGCGCAGGTGTTGCGCGGCACCATGGACCCCTTGCAGGCCAGCCGGGCTTTGAGCGACATCGCCGAGGCGGCGCTGAAAGCGCTGATCCCCCGCCTCCACCAGGAATTTGCTGGGTCGCACGGTATTATTCCCAACAGCGAACTGGGCATCATCGCCTACGGCAAGCTCGGCAGCCGCGAACTGACGCTGTCATCGGACCTCGACATGGTGGCGGTCTATAGCGGGCCCGAGGATGCCGTCTCCAACGGCGCCAAGCCCTTCCCGGCATCGGCCTATTACATCCGCCTCATGCAGCGCGTGGTCAGCGCGCTGACATCGCTGACGTCGCAAGGGCGCCTGTTCGACGTGGACTTGCGCCTGCGCCCCAACGGCGACAAGGGGCCCCTGGCCGTCAGTGCCGAAGCCTTCGGCAAGTATCAGGCCGCCGACGCCTGGACGTGGGAGCACATGGCGCTGACCCGCACGCGGGTTCTTTACGGCGGACCTACCGTGGCGGCCGAGATCGCGGCGGGCATTCAGGCGGGCATTCACAAACCGCGCGAGGCCGATGCGCTGCTGGTGGCCGTGGCCGAGATGCGCAAGAAAATGCGTGGCAGCCAGGATTCAAGCGGCGTGTGGAACATCAAGCGCATGCCGGGCGGCATGATCGATGTGGAGTTCATCGTGCAGTACCTGCTGCTGCGCGATCCGAAGCTGTGCAGCGCGGAGGATCCTGGCATTTCGGCCGCCATCGCACGGCTGGCGGCGGCGGGGCGCCTGGCTCGCGACGAAGCCCGCGACCTGGCCCAGGCCTTCGATCTGTGGTCGCGCCTGATGGCCTTGCTCCGCCTCAGCTTGCTGGAGGAGGTGGCCAAGCCGCCGTTCCCGGCTGGGCTGGCTGCGCGGCTTGCCAAACAGGGCGGCGTGGCCGATATCAGCGCGCTTGAGGTGCGTATTCAGGCGGTGGCGGGCGCGGTGGCCGCGATTTACGAGCGCAACATTGATCGGCCCGCCAACGTGGCCCGTACCAAATTCGGCACTGAATTGCCGCACTGAGATTCTCACAGGGAGACGAACCGATGGCCACGAAAGCCAAAGCCAAAAAAGCCAAGACCAAAACCGCAGCGAAAAAACCTGCCAAAGCCGCATCAATGTCGGGCGGAATGATCGGCAAGAAAGCGCCCGCCTTCGCCATGCCCGCCGACGACGGCTCCACCGTCAGCCTCGCAGGGCTCAAGGGCAAGAACGTAGTGCTGTATTTCTACCCGAAAGACGACACGCCCGGCTGCACAGTGGAAGCCTGCGACTTCACGGGCAGCCTGCCCAATTTCGGCAAGATCAACGCCGTGGTAGTGGGCGTGTCGAAAGACAGCGTGGCGAGCCACCAGAAGTTCAAGGCCAAGCATAAACTGAAACACATCCTCGGCGCCGACGTGGACGGCAAGGTGTGCGCGGCCTATAAAACCTGGATCGAGAAAAGCCTGTACGGACGCAAGTACATGGGTATCGAACGCGCCACGTTCCTGATCGACAAGGCGGGCGTGGTGCGCGGCGAATGGCGCGGCGTGAAAGTGAAGGGCCACGCCG
>JAEUKM010000204.1 GCA_016793085.1 Rhodospirillaceae bacterium | reverse complement strand
CCGGGCAGCAGTCCTACTGGCCTTCGGCAGCGCTGATGACCGTGGCGCCTTTCATGTCGGATGTTTACGCCTCCGGGTTCTTCGGGCGCTACAAGGCAGCGCATCTGGCCTCGGGCCCGCTGTTGGGCAACTTCGCCGTCTGCCCGGACCGGGGCGCGGGCTTCGACGACGCCATGCAAGGTGCTACCGCCATGGCGGTGAATGCCTTCGGTGCCGGCGAGATCGACGTGACCATCAAGCCCCTGGGCGGCCCGGCCTTCAAGCGCCTGCGTCTGCGGTGGCCCCAGACCAGTGCCGTCATGAAACTCGTCAGCGTGGAGCTGACCTACGCGGGCGATCACGGCAGCGAGAAGGTGGAAATGTTGGAGCCCGCGCGCGCTGGCTCGTGGACGTTCTCCGGGATGCGCCAGATCGAGGGTGCGGCCATGCGGCTGTTGCCCGAAGGCCCCCAGGCCATCGTCGATATTTCGGCCACGACACCCGCCTGGGACCATTTGCTGAAACTGAAAGTGCGCTACAAGTACCTGAAGCTTGACCCGCTTTTCATGAACCGGCCCACATCATGAGTCCGCGCATATCATGAGCCAGTGCATACTATGAGCTCACTCGCCGCATCCCGCCTGTGCATGGTCACCACCAACTTCAACTACGGTGATTATCTCGAGGATTGCATCAAATCCATCGTCCACAGCAAGGGGGCCGAGCGCGTGGACTATGTGATGATGGACGGCGGCTCGACCGATCAATCGCTCGACATCATCAAAAAATACTCCAGCCACTTCAAGCACAGCCAGAGCGCCAAGGACGAGGGCATGTACCATGCCATCGCCGAGGGCTTCAAAAAGTCCAATGCGGCCTACATGGGCTGGCTGAATTCGGACGACCAGTTGACGCCCTGGACCATCCAGACGGTCCTGGACATTTTCGATCAGTTGCCCCACGTGCGCTGGATCACCTCGCGCTATCCCTTGCAGGCGCGTAAAGACGGCGTGGTGATCAAGTCCGATTTCCTGCCGGGCGTGGACAACTGGGGTTTCTTCAACGGCGAACACATCAAGTCCTCCGGCCTGCCTACGTCGGGCTGGGTCGTGCAAGACTGCACTTTCTGGCGGCGCGACCTGTGGGACGAGGTGGGCGGCACGTTCGATTTCACGCTCAAGCTCGCGGGTGACTTCGAGCTGTGGGCGCGCTTCATGCAGAAAACCGATCTGTACGTGGTCAACGTGCCTTTCGGCATCTACCGCTTTCACGGCGCCAACAAGGCCGTCACGGGCCGCGACGCCTACCGCGACGAATGCGTGAAGGTGCTGAACCGCTACACGCCCGTCATTCCCAGCAGCATCGAAATGCTGGGCCAGCGCGTCATCGCCAAGCACCTGAAGGCCATCGGCTTCGGCAACCTGGTGGACAAGTCCTGGGGCCCGTCGCTGAAAACCATCGTCTTCAGCCACGCCGACGGGCGCTACCACACGGTTGATGTGGAGTAGCCCTTAAGCCGTCAATTTCTCGGCAAGCTCAAGCTGCTGGTGAATTTGGTTATCCTCCAGCGCATAGGCCTCGATCACCATCGGCAAATCGGCGAAATCCTTCAGGCGCGGGGCGAACCAGGAGTCGGCGCGGAAGGGCAGGTTCTGATCTTCCAGGCCGTCGTTGTCGCTTAAATGCAGCGCCTGGATGTAGGGGCCGACTTCGTCCAGGAAGGCGTGGGCGTCGTAGCCCAAGGCCGTCGCGGACACCTTGGTATGGCCCACATCGATCAGAAAGCCCACGTTGGGCCGGTGCACATCCTTCATGAAGCGCACAATCTCGGCGGCGTCGGTCATGAGCAGCGGATTGGCGGGCGCGCGTTTTAAATACACCGGCGAGATGACGTTGTTTTCCAGCAGCAGCGACTTTTCCATCTTCGATGCATAGTCGGCCACCGCGCGCACCGAGGTGATCATCAATTGGTAGGCGGCCTCGCGGTCCACCTTGGTGCCGGCGAAGGCCTGCGCCTGCATGTCCGGCTTGCCCAGCATCTGCGGGCTTAGGGCTACCGCATAGCCGCTATGCAGACTGTAGAAGTCGCAACTCACCAATTTCGTCAGGTCCAGCGCGTACCTGCAGTGGCTCAAACTCCAGTCCAGTCCTTCCGGGTCCGAGGCTGTCAGGTTCAACACTTTCGATTCCGCCGGGGCGGGGAAGTAGTTGTGCACCAGAAAACGCAGCCCCTTCGCCAGTCCGCGCTTCAGGGTGTTTTCCAGCAGGGGCTCGTGTTCCAGCCCGGAGCTGAGTTCCACGCGCTTCACCTTCAGGCGCAAGGCTTCATCGATGACGCCGTTGACGCTGCGCACGCGGAACGCACCGGAGGAAAGATATATCGTCATCTTATACTCGCGAGCCCAGCAGGGTGAAATCGCCCGGGCCGAGATGCGTGCCCGCCGGGATGTCCCGCGTGGCGATGGTGCCCACCACCATGTCCCAGGCGCTGGCGGGCATGGCCGACAGCGGCCGCTTCAGAATCAGATCCTCGGGCGCGATCCTGGCTCCCTTGGCGATATTGCGCCGCGCGGTGATGCCCCGGCGCATGCCGGCGGCGTTGCGCGCTTCAAGTTCCGAGGGCACCTTGACGGCGTTGCCCAGCACCGTTTCCGCCTCGCGGATTTTGGCGACAAAGGTTTTCATTTCGCCGGGCGAGAAGGACGAGGAATGGTCGGGCCCCGGCATGGCCTTGTCCAAGGTCAGGTGCTTTTCGATCACGCAGGCGCCCAGGGCCACGGCGGCCACACACGAGGTGTCGGTCTGGGTGTGGTCCGAGTAGCCCACCGGCACATCCAATTGATCGCGCATCGTTACCATGGCGCGCAAATTGGCGTCCTTGGCGGGCGAGGGGTAGTTGGTGGTGCATTGCAAGAGCACGCAGTTCTCGTTGCCCGCGCCGCGCACGATTTCCACCGCGCGCTTTACCTCCAGCATGGTGCACATGCCGGTGGAGATCACCAGCGGCTTCATGGTGCGCGCGGCGTAGCTCAGAAAGCTCGGCTCGGCGGCGTGGATCGAAGCCAGTTTAAGGGCGGGCACGTCCAGTCCCATCAGGAAGTCCACATCTTCCTCGTTGTAGGGTGTCGACATGAACTC
>JAEUKM010000168.1 GCA_016793085.1 Rhodospirillaceae bacterium | reverse complement strand
TGGGTCTGCATGCCGCACAATCACCGCGCTGTGTGGCGGCAGGCGTGCGATCAACGGGCCGGGGTCCGGCAGACGATCTGCATCACTCATCACCCACAGCACGGGAAGGGTGCGGCGTGGGGCCCCAAGGTGTTCGACAATGGTTGAGAGGCGCTTCAACATCGGGGCATCATAGCAACCATGACCGCGAAACCAAAAACCTCCGAACGTAATGACAATACGCCGCGCGATATCGCTGCCGCCCTGGCCCGCGTCCGCGCGGATCTGGGCAAAGCCGCAAAAGCCGTGGGCCGCGCGCCCGGTGATGTGACGCTCATTGCTGTTTCAAAAACGCACGATGCCACAGCGGTCGAGACGGCTCTGGCCGCCGGGCAGCGCGATTTCGGCGAAAACCGCGTGCAGGAAGCGCAAAGCAAGTTCCCGGCCCTGAAAGCCGCGTACCCCAACCTTGTGCTGCATCTCATTGGGCCCTTGCAAAGCAACAAGACCAAAGAGGCCGTGGCGCTGTTCGATGTCATCCATAGTCTTGACCGGCCCAAGCTGGCCGAAAAACTGGCCGAGGAAATGGCCCGTCAGAATAAATCCGTGCCGTGCTTCATCCAGGTGAACACCGGCCGCGAAGCGCAGAAGGCGGGCATCGACCCTGCCGACGTGGCCGGTTTTACGGCCTTGTGCCGCGACCGGCTGAAGTTGCCGGTGCTGGGGTACATGTGCATTCCACCCGCCGGCGAGGTTCCGGCCCCTCACTTTGCTTTCTTGCGCGAACTGGCCCAGCGCCACGGCCTCAAGGGCTTAAGCATGGGCATGAGCGGCGATGCGGTGGATGCAGTGCGCTTAGGCGCGACCCACGTGCGCGTGGGTACGGCTATTTTCGGCGCACGGCCTACGTTTGCTCAATCGTGATGGTTGAGGTGGGCGTTAGGTGCTCCAGCACCTTCAACAGATCTTCAAGCTGTAACGCAACACAGCCTTCGGTGGGCGCATAGCCTGGCCGCGCCACGTGCATGAAGATGGCGCTGCCTTTTCCTGGAATCACGGGCGCATCGTTGTAGCCGATCACCACCACCACGTCGTACACGGCATCATCGCGCCACAGGTTCTCGGCGCTGTCGGGAAACGGCATGCGCACAATCTGGTTGTACGAAGCGCTGTAAGGCGCATCGCACCAGCCGTCGTGCGGATTGGCAGCGGTCATAGGCAAGTGTGTCTTGGGCCGTTGCAAACGGTCGGCGCGGAAGAACACACGACGCAGGGCAAATGTGCCGACAGGGGTTGCGCCGTCGCCCTCTTTCTTTTCGGCCGAAACGCCGCTGCGCCCCAGAGCGCACGGGTAGGCGGCGGTTCCGCAGGTCAACGTGCCGCGCGTGGGGTTTTGCGGATCAGGCGAAACGGTCAGTTGCATCGGCGCAATCTATCGCGCTGTGCCCGCCGTGCACAGCATTACAGGCCCGGCTGCGGCTGGGCCTGCTGCATGGCCTTGTACTTGTCGATGGCGTTCGTCATGGCGGAATCGAACCAGACGGGCATCTCTGCGGGCGCGGTGCCGTTGGTGGCCGTGCGTCCGTAGGCATAGGCTTCTTGTGCGCTCACGGGCGCGGCTGTTTTGTTTTGCGCCGCCGTCGCGGCCGCCAATGTGGCCGGAGCCAGGGTGGCCCCGCCGGGGTTCACCGGGCCAGGCGCAAACTTTGTCCGCGCGCGCAGTTCGGCAGCTGCGGTTGGGTCTCCAGCGCGGCGGACGGGCATGCTGGTGTTCACAGCCGCGCGGTTGATAGGCATGAAGCGCGCATTCTGGCCGGCGGTCGTGACGGGCGCATTTGTAACCTGCTGACGCGGTGTCGCGCCGCCCAGGGCGCCGGTGCGTTTGAAGCTCGGGAACACGTTGGCTTGGGCCGCTACTTGCGCGGTCTTCACAAATGCTTCGGCTTCGGTTGGCGTCTGTCCTGGTGGCGCTGACGCGGGCGCTTGTGACGAGTTTGCCGCAAGCTGCGGGGCAATGTTACGCGCTGGCATGGAAGCAGCAGCGGATGCGGCGGCAATCTGGTTGCGTGCACGCGCTGTAACGGCGGGCGCGGCCGCCACAGCGGCGCCGGGATCATCGGGGATGAATTCGCGCGCAGCCGCCAGTTGCGTTTCGCCGTCGGGCAGGGTGGGCGCGTTGGTGGGGCGCGGCGGCTCGTTGGTCATCAGCGCCATGGCATGGCCGCCGATGTCGGTGCCGGTCGCTTCTTCGATCACACTGTCCACCATGGCGGCGGCAAACCCGATGGGCCCGCCGATCACCGTGGCGCCGATCAGCTGCATGGGTGTCTTGATGGTGTCGCCGGTCAGATGCCGGTACAGCGTGTTGACGCCGGGGATGTGCTGCAGCGGATTGATGAGGTCCAGAAGGTCCCAGAAGCTGTAGTCGCTGTTGCCTAGGGCCTTCGCCGTGACGGTGATCTCTTCCGTCGGCGCGGCCACGGAAACAATATCGCCGCGCTGAAGCGCCGGGTTGACGGCAGGGTCCAGCACCGGGTCGTAGACCCGGTCATCGGCGGAAGCTTTACGCGCGGCAGCCGTCCGCTGGTACAGCGGATACGCCGGCGAAGCGGCAAGGGCAGCAACGGTGGTCATGGCCTTAAGTGTTTTGTTTTCAACACCCTCGCAAGACCGATGCCAGTATAAATATTAATAATATCAATTAGTTACGTGAGATTACCCGGTCAAAACCGGTTAGCCGGGCAGTTCTTGCCGGGGCGTTTTGGCAACCCTGGCATGTAAGGAGCAAGGACTTAGAACAGATGACCGCCGCGTTTGGCCTTGGTCAGAAGGTAGCTGCGGTTGTGCTCGTTGGAGGGGAACACGTGAGAGACACGTTCCGTGACCTCGATGCCGTGACGGGCGAGTGCGCCCACCTTGGCCGGGTTGTTGGTGAGCAGCCGCACCTTACCGATGCCCAGCTGGCGCAGCATCTGTACCGCCGGCAAATACACACGCTCGTCGTCGTCAAAGCCCAGTTGCTCATTGGCGTCCAGCGTGTCGAACCCGAAGTCCTGCAAGCGATAGGCGCGCAGCTTGTTCACAAGCCCGATGCCGCGGCCTTCCTGCGCGAGGTACAACAGCACACCCGCACCTTCCTGGGCGATAGCCTGAATAGCGCCGCGAAGCTGTTCACCGCAGTCACAGCGTAAGGAGCCCAACAGATCGCCGGTGAAGCATTCCGAATGCAGGCGCGCCAAGACTGGTTTTGCGGCGTCGATGGCACCGATGACAATGGCCAGATGTTCAGCGCTGCCGTCGCGCGAGCGGAACGAGACGATACGCGTGTTTTCAGCATCTGCCAGGGGTACGCGCGCTTCGCTGACAACGCGCAAATCCTCGGCTTGCATGCGTTCGTAAGAATCAATGGCCTGCACCGTGACGCACCAGCGGCCGTTGGCCTTGGCCCAGGCAGCGGCATCCTCGGCGGTGATGGGTGCTACCACGGCTGCAGGCAGAAGCCGCGCGATCTTCATTAGGCGAATGGCGGCATCGGCGACGCTGCCGACAGGCGTGGGATTCGCTTTCACGCCCGGGGGCGGAATGGGCCCTTGCGCTTCGGGGTTGATGAGCGGCTCGATGCGTTCGGCCGTCCAATCCTCGACGCTGTCCAGCTTCACCGCGCGGGTTCCGGATTCGCATAAGCCCAGAATGGCCGCGCGCTTGCCTGTCACAACCAGGTCCATGGGCCCCACGCCGGGCCGCGCGAAAAACGACAAGGGCCAGGTATCGACCGTTTCGGCTGCCCGGATCAGGGCCGCCTCGCCTGCTCCCAGCACCACCAGGGCGCTGCCGCGGCGCACCTCGGCCAGCGCGCGCTCGACGCCCTCCAGCAGTTCGGCTGGGGCGGCGGCGGGGGGCTGTACGCTTTTTTCCGGGAAAGGGCGTGTCATGGCGCCTATATACGCCTCGAAGCGTTAATGGGCTATGGATGAGGTGGGGGTTCGCCCAAGCCTTGGCCGCGTCCTAAACCCTTTGTTTTGATTATGAATCTCGGTCCGTGGTAGACCAGGACCAGCGTTATTTGGGGATGCCATTTCATGTCGTCAGGCCGCAGCCTCCTGATTGTCGAGGACGACGAACTGTTGCGCCGTGCGCTGAAGGATCAGCTGACGGCTCAGCAGGATTTTTTCCAGATCGATGACGTCGGCACCGGGGCCGATGCGCTGACCCGCGTCAAGGATCAGGTCTTCGACATGATCCTGCTCGACATCGGCCTGCCCGACATGGACGGGCGCGATGTTTGCCGTCAATTGCGCGGTTCGGGCGTGCGCTCGCCCATCGTCATGCTGACGGCGGCCGATTCCGACGACGACACCATCACCGGGCTTGAGGCCGGGGCCAACGACTACGTCACCAAGCCTTTCCGCATGGCCGTGCTGCTGGCCCGCGTGCGCGCGCACTTGAGGCAACACGAAAAATCCGACGACGCGATTTTTGTGATCGGGCCTTACAAGTTCCAGCCCGCCGCCAAGATGCTGATGACCGCCGATGGCCAGAAGAAAATCCGGCTGACCGAGAAGGAAACCGCGATTTTGAAGTATCTCTACCGCGTCGGAAACAAAACCGTTTCCCGCGAAACGTTGCTTGGCGAAGTGTGGGGCTACAACGCAGCGGTAACGACGCACACGCTGGAAACGCACGTTTACCGCCTGCGCCAAAAGATAGAGCCGGATCCGGCGCAGGTTCGGATCTTGATGACCGAACCCGGCGGATACCGGCTCAACCCGTAATCTTTTTTGGTCGTAGTTGCCACGCCAAGTGCAAGTGCACTTCTCGGGCAAATACTCCTACTCGCGGCGGGAAATATTGTTCAACAGGTCACGCACGTTCTGGCGCAGTTCGGCGTTATGCAAACGCCAATAGGCCCGCACCAGTTCCAGCGTTTCGGTCCGCTGCATCGGATCGTTCTCGAAGCTTTCAGCCGCTTCGCTTAAACCTTCCGGCGCACGGGCCGACGGAGTTTTGCGCTCGCCCGTCGTATCGTCGTTGATGTCCTCGAAGAAGTACGAGATCGGGCAACTCAGCACCCGCGAGATGTCATAAAGCCGGCTTGCGCTGACCCGGTTATGACCGCTCTCGTATTTCTGGACCTGCTGGAACGTTACGCCCACATCACCGGCCAGCTGTTCCTGGCTGATGTGCAGCAGCGTCCGCCGCAGTTTGATCCGCTTTCCGACATGGATGTCCACGGGGTCAGGGCCCCCGCCGCGCGCACTCGGCTGCCGGCCTCTGCCACGACTTTTCATTGCGATGACTGCCAATTCCGTAACCCATATTTTGTGTTTAAGGCCGCTGCGTCGAGGCAGCGGGCAACAAAGTCTAGGTGAACGTACTCGCCTTGTCGCCGTATTGGTGTATCAAAGTATATTAGTATTCCAACACGTAGGGGTTGACCGCGCTCGCACAGCGAAACCGGGGGATGCTATGCTTTTTGGTCCTGGATTCACGCCCCGGCGGAGCTGGATTGGGCCAACTTTTCCGCTGCCCGATCCCAATTGGCGTCGCGGAAAACAACCTGCTACAACGCGCGCGCAACATGGCCGCCGCCCCTGTTTTGTGCGCCGCATCAGTGCGTTATGGGGCGGTTGGTCGCCACAAGGTTGAAAGCCTCATGTCCAAGTCTCCGGCTCCGCGCCGCGCCAGCGTCGAACGCAAGACCAAGGAAACGCAGATCCGCGTGTCCGTGAACCTCGACGGCACCGGTATTTACAAGATCAAAACCGGCATCGGTTTCCTCGATCACATGATGGAACAGCTTTCGCGTCACAGCCTCATGGATCTGGAGATCGAAGCCTCGGGCGATCTGCACATCGATTTTCACCACACCACCGAGGACGTGGCCATCTGCGTGGGCGAAGCGGTCTCGAAGGCTTTGGGCGAACGCGCGGGCATCACGCGCTATGGCGCCGCCACCATCCCCATGGATGAAACGCTGTCGGAAGTCGCGATCGATCTGTCCAACCGGCCCTACCTGATCTGGAAAGTCACGCTGAGCAAACCGAAGCTGGGCGAGATGGATACGGAATTGTTCAAGGAATGGTTCCAGGCTTTTGCACAAGCCGCGGGTGCGACGCTGCACGTCTGGAACAAGTATGGCGAGAACAACCACCATATCGTCGAATCCTGCTTCAAGGGGCTGGCCCGCAGCTTGCGCCAGGCCATTGAGATTGATCCGCGCAAGTCCGACGCGATCCCGTCAACCAAAGGCGTGCTGGGCGGCAGCCTTTAAGGAGTATTTTCCCGAGAAGCGGCCTTCCGCTTGGCGTGGAAAATACGACCAGATAAAGAACCCTTATGACTGTTGCAATTATCGATTACGGCTCGGGCAACCTGCGCTCGGCGGCGAAAGCCTTTGAACGCGCCGCGCGCGATGCGGGCTACGCGGGCCCTGTGGCTGTCACCGCCGATGCCGATGTTGTCGCCAAGGCCGATCACATCGTGCTGCCGGGCGTGGGCGCATTCCCCGATTGCCGCCGCGGCCTGGATGCCGTGCCGGGCATGGTAGCCGCGCTGAGCGAAGCGGTGATCGCCAAGGGCAAGCCTTTCTTGGGCATCTGTGTCGGCATGCAGCTCATGGCCACGCGCGGGCGCGAGCATCAGGACACGCCGGGCTTAAGCTGGATCGGCGGCGACGTGGTGATGCTGAGGGCGTCCGAGAACGCCGCGGCCCAAGGGCCCGGCGGCACCGGCTTTCGCATTCCGCACATGGGCTGGAACGAACTCAACATCAGTGCGCCTAACCATCCGCTGTTGAAAGGTATCCGCACCGGCGATCACGCCTATTTCGTGCACAGCTATCACATGCAATGCGCCAACCCGGCTCATGTACTGGCGACGGTAGACTACGGTGGGCCCGTCACGGCCCTGATCGGGCGCGACAACATGGCGGGCACGCAGTTCCACCCCGAAAAAAGCCAGGCGACGGGCTTGAAGCTCATCGCCAACTTCCTGGCGTGGACGCCATGATCCTGTTTCCGGCCATCGATCTGAAAGACGGCCAATGCGTACGCCTGCGCCAGGGCGACATGGCCCAGGTTACTGTTTTCAATGACAATCCGGGCGCCCAGGCCAAAGCGTTCGTGGATGCGGGCGCTGAATGGATTCACGTGGTGGATCTGAACGGCGCCTTCGCCGGCAAGCCCGTCAACGAAGCGGCGGTGAAAGCCATCCTGAGCACAGCAAAGGTGCCGGTGCAGTTGGGCGGCGGCATCCGTGACCTGGCCACCATCGAGACATGGATCAAGGCGGGCCTAAGCCGCGCCATCCTGGGCACCGTGGCGGTGAAAAACCCGGCCCTGGTGAAAGACGCCTGCAAGGCTTTTCCGGGCCAAATCGCCGTGGGTATCGATGCGCGCGGCGGCATGGTCGCCACGGAAGGCTGGGCGGAAGCCTCAAGCCTGTCGGTGGTTGATCTGGCCAAGCGCTTTGTCGACGCGGGCGTTGCGGCCATTATCCACACCGATATCGACCGCGACGGGCTCATGGGCGGACCCAATATCGCCGCCTCGGCGGAACTGGCCCGCGCCGTGCCTATTCCGGTCATTGTCTCGGGCGGGGTCTCGTCATTGGATGATATCAAGGCTGTGAAAGCCCAGGAAAAGTCGGGTTTGGCCGGTGTCATTACGGGCCGGGCCATTTATGACGGCAGGCTCGATATCCGGGCCGCCATTACCGTTCTGAAAAGCCCCTCATGCTGAAGATTCGTATCGTTCCGTGTCTGGATGTGAAAGACGGCCGCGTCGTCAAAGGGGTCAACTTTGTCGATCTGAAAGACGCCGGCGACCCGGTGGAGCAGGCGCGCCTTTATGACGCCGAAGGGGCCGATGAGCTTTGTTTCCTCGACATCACCGCCAGCCACGAAAACCGCGATACCCTATTCGACGTGGTGGCCCGCACGGCCGAGCAGTGTTTTATGCCGCTGACCGTGGGCGGCGGCGTGCGCACCACCGAGGATATCCGTAAATTGCTGCTGGCCGGGGCCGACAAGGTGTCGATCAACACAGCAGCGGTCAAAAACCCCGAATTCGTCAAGGAAGCCGCCGAAAAGTTCGGCAACCAGTGCATTGTCGTGGCCGTGGACGCCAAGGAAACCGGCCCCGGCAAATTCGAGATTTTCACCCACGGCGGGCGCAACGCCACGGGCCTGGACGCCGTGGCCTGGGCCAGACGCATGGCCGATTACGGAGCGGGTGAAATCCTGCTCACCTCCATGGACCGCGACGGCACCAAGGCCGGCTACAACATCCCGCTCACCCGGGCCGTGGCCGATGCCGTCGCGGTGCCCGTCATCGCCTCGGGCGGCGTGGGCACGCTCGATCACCTGGTCGCGGGCGTGCGCGAAGGTCATGCCACGGCTGTACTTGCCGCTTCCATTTTCCACTTCGGTCAATATACGATTCGTCAGGCCAAGGCCCACCTTGCGCAAGCGGGCTTGCCCGTGCGCTAAATCGCATTTGGGTTAAAGCCAGGGCTTCAACACCTGACCGCAACAGCGTGGGGGACCGGACAATGCCAGCGAACGAAAAAATTCTATTGGAACTTTACGACATCATCGAAAGCCGCAAGCTGGCCGACCCCGACACGTCCTACACGGCGCGGCTGTTCGGCAAAGGCACACAGAAGATCGCCCAGAAGTTGGGCGAGGAAGCGGTTGAAACCGTCATTGCTGCCGTATCGGAAAGTCAGGAACGTTTGATCCGCGAAAGTGCCGATGTGCTTTATCACCTGCTGGTGCTGTGGGCCGCCAAGGGCGTAAAGCCGACGCTGGTCTGGGAAGAACTGGATAAGCGCTTCGGCACGTCAGGCCTGGCGGTGAAAGAAGCCCGCAAGAAGAACCCGTAACGGAATCTGTTTCATGGCGTATGACGACAACAACATTTTCGCGCGGATCCTGCGCGGCGAGATTCCCTGCAAAAAAATCTACGAAGACGCCCATACGTTGGCTTTCGAAGACATCAACCCCGCCGCACCGGTCCACACGCTTGTGATTCCCAAGGGCAAATACGTTTCCGCCACCGATTTCAGCGAAAAAGCCTCCGAGGTTGAAATTGTCGCGTTCAATCGCGCGATTCACAAGGTTGTGGCGCTGAAGGGCGTTGCTGACGCGGGTTATCGTCTGATCGCCAACGCCGGCCTGAACGGCGGGCAGGAAGTGCCGCACTTCCACATTCATATTATCGGTGGCCGGCCGCTCGGCGCCATGGTGCAGCGCAAGTAGGCGCTTTTATTCCGGCGGGGCCGGACAGGGATGGGTCGCATCCCCATCCGAACAAGCCACCGTTGTTGTCAGAAACGCCACCGCGTCTTCCAGAATGCGTTGGGGAATTTGCGGACCCTCGTCGCCGAACGCCGGCGTGCGCCATGCCCGCGTTAAAATGTACACACGGTGTTGGCCCTGGATGGCTTTGGTATAACGCGTTTCGCCCATGCCGGTGTCGCGGTTGCGCTTGCAGCCCAGCACCCAGAAAGCCGAGGGATAGCCGTTGTTCAGGCCCGACTGAAAGCGCCCCTCCACCGTTCCCTCGCAGGCGTCCCGGTTTTGGCCCTGGGTGCGCCGGTGAATGGCGTCCAGCGGCAGGGTGTTCAATTCGTGATAGACCTCTAGCGTGATCTTGTTGCGCCAGGCATTCACGGTCTCGCCTTTGGGCACGTAGTCGATCACTTCGATATTGCCGCGGTTGGTGGCGACCTCCTGCCAGCCGCTGGGAAACAGCGGCATGGCCAGCCGCTCGGCCGACAGCGGTTTTTGCGGTGGGGCCAGAGGCATCTGCGCTGCCGCCCCTCCAATCCACGCCGATCCCGTCCATAACGCTAAGGCGCATATCACGGCAGGAACAAGGGTACGTAATCGCATGGCAGTGGGGCCCGTTCTCATCGCTACATTCTTAACTCTGGCTTAACTCTGGCCGCATGGTGTGGCGAAGCCATGGCGAATGCAATCGCCCCGGCGTTGATGACCCGCGCTGGCCCGCACAGACCCTCTTTTCGCCATGACCTCAGTGCGGGCGTTAAAGGCAAACAGAAGCCGCAAAAGCTATCTTTAAGCGCCGGTTTTGACGCGCCCGGCTGATCATGGATTGGACTCTCGCCGCATGGTCCGTTGCCCCTAACCGCCCTGATTTCTAATGTGCGGCCAAATGGTGAGTGTTATCGGTTAAGTTATGAAAAACGCGCATGTTTTGATTGTCGGGGCAGGCATTGGCGGGCTGACGGCGGCACTGGCCCTCCAGCGCAGCGGCAGCAAGGTTTCCTTGTTTGAACACGCCCCTCAGCTGGGCGAGGTGGGGGCCGGGCTGACCATCAGCCCCAACGCCACGCACGCGTTGGAATACGTCGGCCTGGGCGATTTCATGGCCCGGAACGGCGATATCCCCGAGGCAGGGGCCAGCATGCACTACAAAACCGCCGAGGTGCTGTACCACACCCAGCGCGGCAACGAATTCAAGAAAAAATACGGCGCCGAGTATTACCAGATTCACCGCGCCGATCTGCACACGGCGCTGGCCGATGCCGTGCGCGCCAACGACCCCAACGCCATTCACCTCAGCCATACGTTCCAAAGCTTCAGCCAGGACGGCGGCACTGTCACGGCCACCTTCACCAACGGCAAAAGCTATACCGGAGACGTATTGATCGGCTGCGACGGCGTGCGCTCGGCCGTACGCACGGCCCTGTTCGGCGCGGAATCGCCGCGCTTCACCGGCCAGGCGGCCTTTCGCGGCCTGGTGGATGCCGAGCCGGTGCGCGAGCACATCGTGCCTACGCCGTCGGCCACCTCCATGGGGCCGGGACGCATCTTTACGCGTTACTTCGTGCGGAAACGCAAGCTGGTCAATTTCGTCGGCATCGCGCGCACCTCGGAATGGAAAGAAGAAGGCTGGAGCATCCCCGCGACGGTGGATGAAATGCTCTCGGTCTATGGCGATTTCAACGCACACGTTATCGCCATCATCAAAAGCACGCCGCCGGGCCGTTTGTTCAAGTGGGCGCTGTTCGACCGCGACCCGCTGCCCGAGTGGCGCAAGGGCCGCGTGACGCTTCTGGGCGATGCAGCGCACCCGATGCTGCCGTTCCTCGGCATGGGGGCCGCCATGGCCATCGAGGACGGGGCCGTTTTGGGCCGCGCGTTTGAGGCTGCCGCCACGGTGGATGAAGCGCTTACGCGCTACGAAGCCGCCCGCAAGGAGCGCACAACCATGGTGCTGCTCAATTCCCGCAAACAGGGCGAGATTTATCAGTCCGACGACCCGGCCTCTTTACGCGGCACCACCTCGGGCGAGCTGCGCCTGGGCCTGTTCGATTACAACGTCAAGACCGTGCCGGTCTGATGTATAGTCACAGCCCTGTATCACACGGGGCTTCATGGATATTCTCTGGAAAGGCGTGGTTGGCGGCCTTCTCACGGCGCTGATCGTCTGGCTTTCAAAACGCGGCAACGTGCTGCCGGGCATTTTGCCGCTATTTCCCATCTTCGCGATCATTGCTTTAATTGTCGTGGGCGCCAAAGGCAGCGTGGAGGGGTTCAAAGAGGCGGCCCTGGCCGGGGCCAAAACCATTCCGGCGTATCTCGCGTTCCTGGCCGCGTGCTATCTCGCCATCGACCACATGGATTACCGCATGGCCCTTGTGCTGGCGCTGGCGGTGTGGGTTGCGGTGGTGCTTACAGCATTCCTGCTGCCGCGCTGGTTCTAGCCGAACGCTAATTCAGCCCGCGCCCCGGCATGACGCGCCGGTAGCTCAAAGCCTCGGCGATGTGCGCGCGCTTTACGGATGGCGCACCCTCCAGGTCGGCAATCGTGCGCGCCACGCGTAAAATCCGGTGATACCCCCGCGCCGATAAACGCATCCTCTCAGCGGCTTGCGTCAACAGCGCGCGGCCATCGGTGTCGGGGCTAGCGATCTTTTCCAGTAATTCCCCATCTGCCTCGGCATTGCAGGTGACGTGTTCGGCCCTTTCGGTCTTGAAGCGCGCCACCTGGATGGCGCGGGCCTTGGCCACGCGCTGCGCCACCGCTGCAGAATCCTCTTTGGGCGGCGGCATGGACAGGTCAAGCGGGTCCACCGGCGGCACGTCGATGTGCAGGTCGATGCGGTCGAACATGGGCCCGGAAATCTTGTTCTGGTAGTCCTCGGCGCACTTGGGCGCTTTCGAGCAGGCCAGTTGCGGATCGCCCAGGTAGCCGCAACGGCAGGGGTTCATGGCCGCCACCAGTTGAAAGCGCGCGGGGTACGCAGCGTGCGAATTGGCGCGCGCCACCACCACCTTGCCGGTTTCCAAGGGCTGGCGCAGGGCTTCCAAAGCCTGGCGGTTGAACTCGGGCAGTTCGTCTAAAAACAAGACTCCCCGGTGTGCGAGCGAGATTTCTCCCGGTTTGGCGCGCAAGCCACCGCCCACCAAGGCCGGTGTGGAGGCCGAGTGGTGCGGGTCGCGGAAGGGGCGATGGCGCACGATGGCGTTGCCGGCCAACTGACCCGCGACCGAGTGAATCATGCTGACTTCCAGGGCCTCGGCGGCGGTCATGGGCGGCAGCAGCCCCGGCAAGCGTTGCGCCAGCATCGACTTTCCGGCACCCGGCGGGCCCATCATCAAAATGTTATGACCTCCGGCCGCCGCGATTTCGAGCGCGCGTTTGGCGGTCTCCTGGCCTTTGATGTCCTTCAAGTCGGGGACTGACGGCGGCTCGGGGATCGGGGCCGGTTGCGGCGCGCTGAGTACCCCGCCGCCGCCCTTGAAGTGGTTGATCAGTTCCAGCAACGAACGCGGCGCCAGAACGCCCGCCCCGCCGGCCCAGGCCGCTTCGCCGCCTTGCGCGCCGGGGCAGATAAGCCCGCGGTCCTCGGCGTTGGCGGCAATGGCTGCGGGCAACACACCCGCGACAGGGGCCAGCGATCCGTTCAGGCCCAGTTCGCCCAAAGCCACGTAGCCGTTCATTTCCTCCAGCGGCACTACGCCCATGGCCGTCAGCACGCCCAAGGCAATGGGCAGATCGAAGTGGCTGCCTTCCTTCTGCACGTCGGCGGGGGCGAGGTTGATGGTGATGCGCTTGGGCGGCAGGCCAAGACCAATAGCCGTCAGCGCCGCGCGCACGCGCTCGCGTGATTCTGCAACCGCTTTGTCGGGCAAGCCGACAATAGTGAAGCTGGGCAGGCCGTTGCTGATGGCCACCTGCACTTCCACCGGCAGCACCTCGATCCCGGCAAAGGCGACGGTGCGGACAACGGCCGTCATGAGGTGCGGGTCATGGGCATGTTAGGGCCGGGGCGCCGGCGGGCCGGGAAAGGCGATACCGTTGGCCGTAAATGCATCCTTGATCGCCCTGTTCAACGCCGCGCGCACATCGGCCACAAGTGTTGTCTTTGTCCAAGCCTGAACACTCAGGATAACAGCAGTTTCCGTCAGCCGCGCAACGCTAATCGACGGCGCGGGGAGCGGGGTGACGCGCGCCTCAGCGGCGACGGCTGCTTGCGCGAGGCTTAAGGCCTTTTGCAGATCGTTGCTGTGGGCGATGGCGATCTCGATATCGGCGCGGCGTTCGCCAAAGGCCGAGAAATTCCGGATGGTGCTGCCCCACACCGCGCCGTTGGGAATGACCACCTTGATGTTGTCCGCTGTCGCAAGCTCGGTCGTGAAAATGGTGATGCTGCGCACCGTGCCGGCCACGCCCGCGGTTTCCACCGTGTCGCCCACTTTAAAGGGCCGGAACATCACCAGCATGAGGCCGGAGGCCAGGTGGCTCAGGGTACCTTGTAGCGCCAGGCCAATGGCCAAGCCCATGGCGCCCAGCACGGCGACGAAGCTGGCCGTCTGCACGCCGACACTCGCCAGCACCGCGATGATGGTGAAAACCAGCACCGCGTACTTGGCGAGCGACGCAGTGAAGGAAATCACCGTCAGGTCGATGCCCTTTACCCGCCCCAAAGTGCGCGTCATCGCCCGGCTGACGAAACCGGCCAGGATCCAGCCCACGATCAGGATCACCAGCGCGCCCAGCACTTTCAGGCCGTAGGTGGTGACGACGCTGATCAGCGTCTCCAGCGCCTGGCTGACCTGGCGTTCCAGTTTGGCTTGGTCGAGGGTCAGGGCGTCCATGGTATGCCGGCTACTTCAATCGGGCCTCGATCGCGTTCCACACCAAAGCTTCCAGGGTCGAGTTATCAAACCGGTTGATTTCCTGGATGCCCGTGGGCGAGGTGACGTTGATCTCGGTCAGGTACTCGCCGATGACGTCGATGCCCACAAAAATCAGGCCGCGCTCTTTCAAGGCCGGGCCGATGGTATCGCAAATCTCCTGCTCGCGTTTGGTCAGTGCCGATTTCTCGGGCCGCCCGCCCACGTGCATGTTGGACCGTGCCTCACCTGCCGCAGGGACTCTATTGATGGCGCCGACCGCCTTGCCGTCCACCAGGATGATGCGTTTGTCGCCCTGGCGCACCTCAGGGACATAGCGTTGCACGATCACCGGCTCGCGCCAGGTGGTGGTGAACATTTCCAGCAGCGAATTCAGGTTCTCGTCATCGGGCTTGATGTGAAAGACACCCGCGCCGCCGTTGCCATACAGGGGCTTGACGATGATGTCTTTGTGTTCGGCGCGGAACAGTTTGATCTCGTCCGAATCCGATGAAATCAGCGTCGGCGGCATCACGCCTGGAAAATGCGTCACGAACAGCTTTTCCGGCGCGTTGCGCACACTCACCGGGTCATTCACCACCAGCGTCTTGGGGTGAATATGCTCCAAGATATGCGTGGCGGTGATATACGACATGTCAAACGGCGGGTCCTGGCGCATCAGCACCACATCCACCGTCGACAGATCCACCGTTTCAAAACCGCCCAGCGTGTAGTGGTTGCCGGGCTCGCGGCGCACCACAAGGCTGCGGGCGCGGGCCACCACCTTGCCGTCACGGAAAGACAAATGTTTCGGCAGATAATGCAGCAGCTTATGGCCGCGCCTGAGGGCTTCCAGGGCCAGCACGAAGGTGGAATCCCCGTTGATGTTGACGGACTCGATAGGGTCCATCTGAATGGCAACAGTCAGGCTCATTGCGGGGCCGGCATCCTTGGGTGCTGAACGTAAAAGGGGTTAGTTGATCCGCTCGCGTAGTTCGTTGACGACTTTGGCGATCTTGACGCGGTCGGGCCCGTCCTGGGCCAGGGAGACAAAGCGTTCGAAAGACTCAATAGCGCGTTTCAGGTGCCCGGCGCGCATGTGCAGTACGCCCGCCTCGCGCCATAACGATAAACTTTGCGGCGCAAGCAGCAGCATATTTTCCACCGCGTCCACGGCGTCTTTCACAAGGCCTTTGTCGAGCCTGCGGGTTTTCACGTTGTTCTGCAGCCGGATCAGCACGTCGCGGTTGCTGACCGGGCGGTAGTGATTGGCTTCCAGCTCAACGCCGGGGCCTGAAACGACTTTCAGGAGTTCACGCAAGCTCGGCGCGTCCATGATCCGCCCTTCGTGGAACGGATCGATAATGATGCGCCGTCCGTCCCGGCTTTCAATGCGGATCAGGAAATGGCCGGGGAAGTTCAAGCCCGCCGCCGCCCAGCCCTGGCCGCGCGCGGCCGCGAGATAAAGAATACCCAGCGCCACTGGCAATCCGCGCCGCCGGTCGATGACGCGCATCAGGTTGGCGTTATCCAAGTCGTCGTAGGTTTCATCGTCACCGCTGTAGTTAAAATGCCCGGACAACGTTTTGTTCAGGGCTTCGGCCATCTGCTCCGGGCCTGGGGCGTCGCCGAAATCCTTGCTCAGCGCATAGTCGCCCACGGCCTCGGCAATCGCGCTTAAATGATCGCGGTAAAACGACACGTCGGATGACGGCAGATCCAGGGCCGCGAACAGCAGTGCCGCTTCGCCCAAGTCGATGTGTTCATCGGCTTGTTCGGCGATGCGTCGCAGGGTGTTCTTATGGTCGGCCGTGGTTGCCAAGGTATTTTCAGCGATGAGGGGTTGCCGTGACGATTCTGTACCCGATTTTTGCCGTTCCGGCCAACAGAGGCTTAAGCCTCAGGACAACCGCCATGCATCGGGTACATGTTTGGGCCACAATATTCCGCCGGAAATCATGGCGTCGAAGCGTACGGTTAGGTGTGCAAACTGCGGATGGCGCGCCAGAAAAGCCGCGGCGGCGGCCTGAATGCGGGCCCGCTGTTGTGCTTGAATCGATTCAAGCGCGTCCGCCGTGCTGGCGCGGGCCTTCACTTCAATAAAAGCCAGAATGTTTCCGCGCGCGGCGACAATGTCCACTTCGCCGATGCCGGTGCCGCGTTTGCCCGCTAAGCGGTGGCCGATCACCCGCCAACCCGTCAACCACAACCGCAGCAGGCATGCGGCTTCGGCATATCGTCCGTGGCGCCAGGCCTTCAGGCCCCGCTTGGATTTAAGGAGCGTCGATTTTGCCGGAAACGTCATTTTTCCTTGGCCAGTTCCAGGGCCAATGCATAAACCTCGCGCCGCGCCGTACCCGTTGCCTTGGCCACGGTGTCGGCGGCATCGCGCACCGACATGCTTTTCAAGGCATCCGTCAGCGCCGACCTGATATCAAGCGGTGCGGCCTGTGCGTCGCTGTCGCCGGCTCCGTTCACCACAACCACGATCTCGCCGCGCGTCTCGGCGCTCTCATAAAAGGCCGCCAGTTCGGCTAATGTGCCGCGTCTGAATTCCTCGTGCAGCTTGGTCAGTTCCCGGCCGACAGCGGCAGGCCGCGCGCCCAATACGTCGGCCATGTCGCGCAAGGTGGCGGCAATCCGGTGCGGCGATTCAAAAAACACCAACGTCGCCTTCAGCGGCTTTACCTCGGCCAATGCATCGCACCGGGCTTTGCTTTTGGGCGGCAGGAAGCCGCCAAAATAAAACCGGTCGGTGGGCAGTCCCGCACCCATCAGCGCGGCCAGGGGTGCCGATGCGCCCGGAACGGGGATTACAGCAATGCCCGCATCCGCGCAGTCTTTCACCAGTTTGTAGCCGGGGTCTGAGATTAGGGGCGTGCCCGCATCGCTGACCAGCGCGAACGACTGGCCAGTCTCAAGGCGCGCTAAAATTTGCGGGCGCACATGCTCGGCGTTGTGGTCGTGATACGCCAGCATCGGTGTTGCAATGCCGAAGCGGCGCAACAGAACGCCCGTCACGCGCGTATCTTCGCAAGCGATGGTGGCGACTGATTTCAGAACCGTCACGGCGCGCTCGGACATATCACCCAAGTTGCCGATGGGTGTGGCCACTACATAAAGGCTTCCGCACGCCCCATTTGGCGGTGGCATTGCGCTAGCAGGCGCTTTATGTGAACGTGCTGAAGCCATTCTGAAAGGCGCTGGTGTTCAAATGCCGTTTCGTTGCCGTTCGCTGCCGGTCTGGGCTGCCGCTGCGCTTGCGCTGATGCTAACCGCTTGCGCCTCGGCAGATGTAGCACCTGCGCCGCCGCGCGCCAAAGCCCCAACCGCAATACCCGTAGCCAAAGCGCCGCAGACGGCGCCCTTAATCGGCGCGGTTGTGCCCACAGCGCCTGCACCGGCCGGAAAGCAAGCGTTAGGGCCCAAGGGCGACGGTATGGGCCTGGTGCGCGTTGGGCTGTTGGTGCCGCTCTCGGGCGCTTCGGCGCCCACGGGCCAGGGCATTTTGAATGCCGCGCAACTGGCGTTGTTCGAAGTCGCCGACGAAAGCCTGGTGCTTCAGGTCTACGACACTTTAGGCACGCCCGAAGGGGCGGTCGCCGCGGCGACCAAAGCCATGACAGAGGGCGTGCAATTGTTCCTGGGCCCGGTCTTCGCGGGCGAGGTGAAAGCCGTCACCCCCCTGGCGCAGTCGGCGGGCATCAACATCGTCGGCTTCACCACTGATCCGTCGGTGCAGGCGCCCAATGTGTTTGTCCTGGGTTTCCTGGTGGAAGCGCAAGTGCGCGAGGTTCTGGCTTATGCGCGCACACAGGGCAAATCCCGTTTCGCGGTTCTGGCGCCGGACAACGTCTATGGCCAGTCGGTGGTGGATGCGGTGAAGGAGATGGTGCCCGTCATGGGCGGTACCGTCAGCCGCGTATCTTATTTCAATCCCACGGGCAACGATCTGGAAGATGTGGTGCGCCGCTTCGCCGATTTCGACCGCCGCAAGGCCGAATTGCAGCAGCAACGCAACGCGCTCGCAGCCAATACCGATGAAGTCTCGCAACTGGCTCTCAAGCGGCTTGAGCAGTTGGAAACTATAGGCGAAGTGGATTTCGACGCGGTTTTCATCCCCGAAGCGGGCGCGCGGCTGATCCAGGTAAGCACGCTCTTGCCGTTCTTCGATATAGACATCACGCGGGTGCAGCTCATGGGCACCATGTTATGGGCGACACGGGGCCTGGGCCGTGAACCGGCCATGGTGGGCGGCGTTTATCCCGCACCCTCGCCCGACTCGAACCGCGATTTCATTCAGCGCTACCGCCAGGCGTTCGGCGGCACGCCGCCCGCACTCGCCAATCATGGCTACGATGCCGTGGCTTTGGCCGCTGTTCTGGTGCGTTCGGGCAGCGCTGATCCGTTCCGCGCCACGGCCATTTCCGATCCGGCGGGCTTTGCCGGTGTCGACGGCATTTTCCGGTTCAAGGCCAACGGCCTGTCGGAACGCGGGTTTGCCATCATGCAGATTACGCGCGATGGGGTCGAGGTCGTGCGCCCCGCACCCAAGGATTTCGCGGACGTTCAATTCTAAAAAAGCTGGTTTACTGAACGCCGGGTTGCGCCGGGTAGACGTTCTTGGACAGGGCGTCCTTCAGGGTCTGGGCTGCCTGAAGCTGGTTGCGTTCCACAATCACCCGGGTTTCATCGTTGTTGATGCCGTACACGGCGGCGTTCCAGTCCTTGCGGGGGCGAATCACGGCTCCTTCAAAACTGCCGCCCGCAAAGAGCCCTGCATTCAGCGAGTAGGCGACGATATCGTTGCCGACGTTGGTGGTCGTGGCCGCCTCGGCCCCGGCACCCAGCGCGCCCACGGAAATGCCGACATTGGCGCCGATCTTGAACTCGTCGTTCAGCACGGCGTTCAGGCCCTTATCCGTCAGGATCATGAACACGATCTCGGAGGACTGCATGCCGGCCTGCAGACCGATGCTGCCCGCGGTCATGCGGTAGAAGGCGGGGTCGCCGAAAGCCGCCTCGCCCTGACGTTTTAACAGCACGCCGTCGCCGTAGCTGCCGCCCAGAATGAAGCTGGCTTTGTAGTACTTCGGAATGATCAGCACGCCTTTCGAGCGGCGCAGGAAATCGTCCATGGTGGCGGTGGTTTTCTGGCCCTGGCGCACGCGCTCCACCGAAATGGCGGCCTCATCCATGATGTGGCGGGCATCCATCACGTCATCGGCGGCGGCGGGCCCGGCGGCAATCGTCGCCGCAACCAGAGACAGGCTCAGCGCGTGACGTCGGGACAGGT
>JAEUKM010000116.1 GCA_016793085.1 Rhodospirillaceae bacterium | reverse complement strand
GCCGGCTGCAATTGGCCCTTGGCGTCGATCTGGGTCAGCGCGTCGAACATCGCCAGCCAGACGTAGCTGGAGGGTGAGCCGTTGGCCATGTACGGATTGCCGAAGCTGACGGGCACGCCCTTCGAGCCATAGCGCAGTTCAACGGGTGCCGCAGACGCCACACCGGCAAACACCGAGACACCGGCACACATTGCCAAGGCCCAACCGCTGATGCGCATGTTCAGGTACTCCAGTTTATGCGCGCCCGGTTTCAGCCTTCCGGGCCTATGACGCAAGACAAAAGTGCATCAGGCTTACGGTTGCGCCGCCGGAAATTGCGGCAAATGGTATCGAAAGGATTGGGCTAGAAGGGAATAGTACCGAAAGGAATAACGGCGCGGGCTTGGCCCTTGAGCCTTTTATGTTATTCCTCGGGCGCCACTTCGACCACCAGACCGTCCAGCGCGTCGGTGATTTTCACCTGGCAGGACAGGCGCGAGTTATTGGGCTTATACGCCTCGGTCTCTTCGACTAACTCTTGCTCATCGGCGGAGCGCGCGGGCAGCTTGGCGGCCCAGGCGTCGTCGATGAACACATGGCACGTCGCGCAGGAACAGCAGCCGCCGCAAATGGCTTCCACGTCCAGGTTCTTGTCGCGCAAAATTTCCATCAGGTTCGCACCCGCCTTGGCTTCGACGGTGTGCTTCTGGCCGGCGCGGTTGGTGACGTGAATGACGGGCATGGGCGTTCAAACTCGATATTGACGGCGGTCAAGGCGCCGCTCGTATCGCAGGTGATACGCGGGGGCAAGTGCTTTCGCACAGTACGGTAATCGAGGCAGCAATCATGCGTTGAACCGCCACGGGATAGCCCAAGGCCCGTCCGCCTTGCGGACGTGGGGGTGTTCAAACGCCGCTGCCGCGCCTATGAAGATACATGATGCCTTGAGAAGGAGACGCCGCCATGTCCGCGATTTTACCGCCGACGTACGACCGCACGGGCCGCCATGGCCTGACGCCCGAGGTGACTCACGATGACGCGGCGCGTTTCAATTTCCTGACCAATCTTAACGTCTACCTGGGCCAGCGTGTGTTCCCCGGCATCAAACAGGCGTTCGAGAAGCGTGTGAAGCCCAAGCATCTGGCGCGCACCGGCGTCGATTTCACCTCGCACCGCGACATCCGCGACGAGATGCGCGCCGATCCGTACTACCAGGCCTGGGCCGCCTTGCGCGTCAACACCATGGAAATGCGCCAGCAGGCCGGTCGCCACGTCGTGCTGCGCCAGTACGATGCGATGACCGAAAAGATCCGCGCCGCCAACGCAGGCAAGAACACGTTGCAACTGGACGATAAGGTGACAGTGCCCGAATACCTGTCGCAGGTGGACAATCACTGGATGCCCGGCAGCTACTACGGCGAGATCGTACCGGGTGACGCGGGCGCAGTCGCCAGCTACGAAGTGGGACTATTCGTCACCACCGCAGGCTCCATGAGCGCCTTCGGCGACGGTGCGGGCCGCGCCATCGTGAAGTTCGTGAAGGAGCGCTTCCCCAACTTCCAGCCCAAGCGCATCTTGGATTTGGGCGGCGCCTTCGGCATCAACAGCCTGCCCTTGGCGGCGGCCTTCCCCGATGCCGAGCTGGTGGTGATGGACGTGGGCGCGCCCGCCTTGCGCTACGGACACGCCCGCGCGCAAAGCATGGGTTACACCAACGTGCAGTTCGTCCAGGCCAACGGCGAGCACACCAATTTCCCGGCCGAAAGCTTCGACTGGATTCAAACCACCATGACGCTGCACGAAACGTCAGCAAATGCAGTGGTGAACATTCTGAAAGAGTGTCAGCGGCTGTTGAAACCAGGCGGGCTGATGCTGCACCTCGAACAGCCCAACTTCGCGCCGGAAACCCCGCTGTGGGAGCGCTTCACGCGCGACTGGGACGCCTGGTACAACAACGAGCCTTTCTGGGCGAAGTTCCACACCATGAATGTGTTCGACCTGATGGCCGATGCGGGGTTTGCGCGCGACACGCACTTCGACGGCCGCGCCAAGGCCGACATCGAAGCCGGACGCTACCAGCCCTGGGCCGGAACCTTGTCCCGCCACTCCCCCGAACAAAAAGCCGCCATGAGCCAGCAAGAGAGTGCGCGTAAGGGCGAAGGCTGGTATCTGTTCGGCGCAACCAAGAGTACGTGACATGACGAACATCGATGTAAATGCCCTGGCCAACGCCAAAGCCAAGGGAGAACGCCCCTACTTCTTCGACGACCCGGCCGTCGAACGGGTGCTGTCCATCACCATGGCGGTGGCCGCCGAGGTGGCCGTGTTGCGCGAGCGCATGGACACCATCGAGCGTCTGATGGAAAGCGGCACGGCGGTGACGAAGGCCAGCATCGACGCCTATAAGCCCGACGACAACGCCGCGCGCGAGCGCCAGGAATGGCACGCGGCTTACGTGGCGCGCATCTTGCGCATCATCCACCAGGAACTTCAGGCGCTGGAGGATGAAAGCCTGAACGTCAGCTCGAAGAAGCTGGCTGACGCGCAAGCCGATCAGTAAATCGCGGCCTTAGCCGCGCGCCGCGCCAATGCGGCGGCGGATCACCAGCGCCAGGACAAGCCCCACCGCCAGTACGGCGACGCCAAAGGCAAACGGCGCCGTAATAGCCACGTGCGCATAGATGACGCCCGCGAACGACGGGCCGATAAAACGCGCAAGGCTGCCGGTGGACTGGTAGACGCCCAACACCAGGCCGCGCTGATCGGCGCGGGCGAGCTTCGAGGACACCGTGGGCAGGGCGTTTGAAAACACCGCGGTTCCGATTGCGTTCAGTGTCGTGCCGAGGATAAGGACCGGGATGCTCTGCATCGCCACGAAGCTGGCAAGGCCCACCCCATAAGCGACAATGCCGATCAGCAGTACGTTTTCCTCGCCGAATTTTTTAGACAGCCCGCCCAGCACTGCCCCTTGCAGCGCGGTGATGACAAGGCCGGTGTAAGCGAACAAGAAACCCAGTTCGCGCGAGGACAGCTTGAACGCATCGTTGACCCAGAGCGCGATGGTCGCCTCGCGCACCGAGGATGCGAGCAGCAGCAGGAACGCCAGGACCAGAACCAGCAGCAAGTCGCGGTTGCCCGCAACCACGTCGAAACGCCCCAAGGGATTGAGCGACATGGGCTTGGAGGCCGCATCGGGTTTGCGGCTTTCCTTCAAGAACAGAGCGGCGCACACGAAGGCAAGTGCTGCGATGCCCGAAGCGGTCAGCGCCGGGGCCAGGAAGTTGCCGTCCATCAACGTCTCGCCGCCCGCGAGCACGCCGCCAAGCGCCGGGCCGAGCACGAAGCCGAGCCCGAAGGCGGCCCCCACCTTGCCCATGCCGGAGGCGCGGTTTTCGGGCGTGGTGGTATCGGTCACGTAAGCATAGGCGGTGGCAAGGTTTCCCGCGCACACCCCACCGATGACACGCGAGAGCACCAAGAGCCAGACGGAATCGGTGAAGGCCAGGAAGGCAAACGCCAAGCACTGCCCGGCTGACGTCAACATCAGCACGGGCTTGCGGCCCCAGCGGTCGCTGATCTGGCCCAGCAGGGGTGCCGCCACGAACTGGCACAACGCATAAAGCCCGATGATCGCCGTGATGTATTCGGGTGTCAGGCCCAGGCGGGCAGCGTAAAAGGGAATGAGCGGCGCCAGTAGGCTGGTGCCCATCATGCCGACGAAGACGATCAGGAACAGCGCAACCATATTTCAGCCCGTGACCTCGGCGATGCCGGTGAGCGAGTACTTTCGTCCGATGTCGCGCTCGTTCACATCAAGGCCGATGACCAAGCCTGTCAGCCCCGTGCGGTATTCGCCCTTGAGGTTGAAAGCGCGGTCGTAGTGCAGCACGCGGCCCAATCCGGTATGTTTGCGCAGATCGACATTGCTGTCGTCCACGTCCGCCGCGCCCAGGAAGACGTCGCCCGGCGCGAAGGGCTGCGCGCCAAGGTCTTTCGCGCGCAATGAGTCAGGAACAGATGTCACGGATGTCATCAATCACGCGATATTGAGCAGAAGCTGCGTTAGTTCACCGGGCGCGGTCACCATGGCGTCATGGCCGGTGTCGAGCGTCAGCCAGGTCCACTCGGGCTTGTCCCTCACCATGGGCTCGACGGGGTCGGGCTGATCGCCTTCGCGCCGCTTCAGGCAACGGATATAGGTTTTGGGCAGACCCGCAGGCCCGCCATTGTTGTAGCGCACGGTTTCCATCAGGGTCGGCAGCGGATGGTTGGTGAGATGCTTGCGCACCCAATCAGCCTTGGGATGGTCTTTCGGCACCCCGAACCACTCCACATCCATGGGCGGCAGCAGATAACCATCGATGGCGGTTTTGGCGCGGGCCTCGCCCACGCCCGGCGGCAGGAAGGCCTTGGCGTCCTGAGCCAGCACCGCGTCCAGAAACACCAGATGCCGGATACGGCTTTTAATGCGGTCGGCCACCAGCGGGATGACATGGCCCGCATAGCTGTGGCCCACCAGAATCACATCGGTGAGTTCCTCGAATGCAAACAGATTTTCAACATCGGTCACGTGCGTGCCGAGGTCCACGGCAGGCGACACCAGATGCGCCTTCTCGCCCAGGCCCGTCAGCGTCGGCACGAACACCGTGTGACTGGCCGCGCGCAAAGCATCAGCAACCTCGCGCCAGCACCAGCCGCCGTGCCAAGCGCCGTGCACCAGCACATATGTTTTCTGACTACCGGGCTTTGCCTGCGCCTGAAGGTTCAAACCTGCTGTCATGGTTGCCGCCCCCGCCGTTGTTAGCGCATCGCGCCTATTCATCGGCTATCCGCTGCGTTGCATTGATGCGTTGTGAATTGAAATGACACAGTCTCTCAGGCACAACGTCTTTCAATCGCGATCTCATTCATTTCACCAGTCATGCGATGCCGACGATGACCGCCCAAACGCTGCGCCTTTGTTTAATCGCTTTCCTGTGCTGTGCGCCAGCCTTTAGCATACACGCCTCAACCCTGCTGCGCGGCACCAACACCGAACCACGCAGCCTTGACCCTCACCTGGGCCTGGGTAATTCGGCGTCGATCATCCTGAATGATCTGTTCGAGGGACTGACCACCGTGGGCCCCGACGGCAAGATCGTGCCGGGGGCCGCCGAAAGTTGGAAGGTCAGCGCCGATGGGCTCAAGTATACCTTTACGCTGCGCGCGGATTTGAAGTGGTCCGACGGCAAAGCGCTGAACGCCGATGACTTTGTATACTCTTTTCGCCGCTTGCTGGATCCCAAGACGGCGGCGACCTTCGCCTCCTTCGTCTATCCCATCAAGAACGCGAAAGCAGTGAACGCGGGCCAAGCCGCGCCAGAAACCTTAGGGATTGCCGCGCGCGATGCGCGCACGGTGGAATTCACGCTCGAGTATCCGGCCCCGTTCTTCGTGCAGTTGATGGCCGCCAACGCAGCAGCCCCCGTGCCGCGCCACGTGATCGCGGTGAAAGACAAAAGCTGGACCGAGCCGGGGTCCTTCGTCTCCAACGGCGCGTATGTGATGACCGAGCGCGTGCCGCAGACGCTGATCCGCGCCAAGAAGAACCCCAACTTCCATGCGGCGTCCTCGGTGCAGATCGACGAAGTGGTGTTCTATCCGACCGAAGACCAGGGCGCGACACTGAAGCGCTTCCGCGCGGGCGAGCTTGATATCGCGCTGAACTTTCCGGCCGATCAGATCGCGCTGATCGAAAAGGAAATGCCGCAAGCCCTTCGTGTCGGCCCGGCGCTGTCGGTTTACTACCTGATGCTCAATCACACGCGCGCCCCCTTCAACGACGCGCGCGTACGCGAGGCGTTGTCGCTGGCCATCGACCGCGAGGGGCTGGTGTCCAAGCTGCTGCCGCCGGGCTCGGTGCCCGCCTACAATATCGTGCCGCCATCAACGTCGGACTACGCCGGCCAGACATTGGCGTTCAAAACCACGCCTTTGCCCGAGCGTACGGCGCGCGCGAAGGCGCTGCTGGCCGAGGCGGGTTATGGCGCGGCCAGACCATTGGCCTTCGGTTTCAAGTTCGACACCGTTGAACAGAACCGCCGTTTGGGCACCGCCATCTCCTCCATGTGGCGGGGCATCGGCGCGCAGGTGACGCAGGACAACAACGGCCCGCAGGTCGTGGACAAGGACGCCCGCACCGGCAACTACGACATCGTGCGCTGGACGTGGTTTGCGCCTTACGACGACCCCGTCACCTTCCTGACGCTGCTCGAGACCGGCAGTTCCACCAACCGCGCGACGTACAGCAACCCTGGCTTCGATGCGCTGCTGGCCAAGGCCCGCGGCACACTCGATCTCGCGGCGCGCCGCGCCCTGCTTGAGGAGGCCGAGGCCCTGGCGCTGAAGGACCACGCGGTGATTCCCATCTACTTCCTGGGCAACCGGCGGCTGGTGGGCCCACGCGTGACCGGCTGGCAGGAAAACCCGCGCGCCGTGAACCTGACGCGATATCTCACTGTGTCGGGCGGCACCAAGTAATCGACATAAATATCAAAGAGTTATCCGGCATAGAACCACTCTGTCGCAAGCCAGACACAATTGGTCATATTTATATTACCTTTCACCTTGACCCGCCGCGCGCGAGCCCCCTACTTTGCCGTTTCGCGTTTCTAAGTCTCGCTTCATGCCTAGGGGGAGTTTCAGTATGGCCGATACCGCCGAACCGGTCCGTCACGATGGCACATACCCGGTCGCTGCGCTCAGGTCCGACACCATCAACGTCGCTGTGGTGCAGACGCGGGTGCACGGGGTCGACGGCGACAACCCCGCGCCCGGCATCAAAGACAACATGGATTACTTCATCGAGTGCATCGATGCCGCGCAAGGCTACGGCGGGCGCGCGGACCTGCTCTGCTTTCACGAATTTCCCATCACCGGCTTCCGCCGCTGGACGCGCGAGCAGCACTACAACCTTGCCACCGAGATGAACGGCCCCGAGATTGAGCGTATTGGGGAGCGCGCCAAGAATCACAACTGCTACATCGTCTTCGGCACCTACGGCAAAGACCCGGTCAACTGGCCCGGCCATATCCTGCATCTGATGGTGCTGATGGGGCCCGACGGCAAAGTGCGCGCGACGCACTGGAAGCAGCGCAACGTGCGCGGCATGTTCCCGGGCTCCGAGCAGTACACCAGCGCCATCTATGACGTGTACGACCGCTTCGTGGAAATGTACGGGCTTGATGCCGTAATCCCGGTCGAGCGCACCGACATCGGCAACATCGCCATGTCGGCAGTGCAGTTCGAGCCCGAGCTTTTCCGCTGCATGGCGATGAAGGGGGCTGAGATCATCGCACGCGTGGCCACAGGCGGCTTTGAATACGACGACATGAAACTGACCAGCTACCACAACAGCCTCTACACCCTGATCTGCAACA
>JAEUKM010000104.1 GCA_016793085.1 Rhodospirillaceae bacterium | reverse complement strand
AGCACGGTGTTGGTGCGGCTGAACAGCATGGCCATGCGGGCCGAGGCGGCCTTTACTTCCGGTGTCGCTTCGACGATGCCCAAAGCGCGCTTTTGATTGGGCCAGATCACGAACCAGACGTTGAACCACATGATAGCGCCCAGCCACATGCCGATGCCGATGATGCGGCCCGAGCCGTCGCGGGTGCCCAAGGCCAAAGCGTCGAGCAGGTAGCCCGAGACCATGGCGAGGATGAGGCCCGAGATGATCGTCACCATCGCGGCCCAGCGGAACCAGAACAGGGCCGACGGCGCGATGACCTTGCTGACGGCGGGTTTCTGCTCGTCGGGAATTTTCGGCATGTTCGGAATCTGGACGAAGTTGAAGTACCAGAGCAGGCCGATCCACATCACGCCCGACAGCACGTGAATCCAGCGCCAGATGAACGGCCAGTTGCCGCCGAAGTTGCCGCCCGATAGCCACGCAAACAACGCGATGCCCAGCACGAACGCCAGGATGACGGTGTTGCGGAGATTAGGAAGAATCGCATTGATCATGACTTGCTCCCCTTCATTGTCAGATCACCCACATGAGCGGGCGGCCTTGATCTCCGCCCCTCTCGAATGGGCGCATGTTACTCAAAACCAAAGCCCGCGCAACCCGCAATGCCGAAAAAGCAGGGGAAAACAGGTAGTTATCGCTGTTTTCGCAACTCTGCCGCGCGTTTTGCGCAGGCAAAGCCCGATTGCGCCGCACTTTCCAGCGTACACGGCAAGCCATGTTGCGGTGCGCTATCGGTCCAGTCACCCGCCAGGAAAAGGTTGGAAAAGCGCGTGGCGATGCCGGGGCGCAGCGCGTTGAGGCCGGGTGTATGGCGCAGTGTGGCGCGGCGTTCTTTGATGACGTGCGCTGGCGGAACCGAACCGGACGGCAGGTTCAGCAGCGGCGCGATCTCGGCCCAGAGACTTTGCGCCAAGGCGTCCGGGTCCAGGCCCGCAACGGCATCGGCGGCGCTGATGGTGACGGAAGCGACATCACCCCGCACCAGGAGCCACTGGCCCACGCCGCCGGTCAGCCCCACGAAACGGGATGCTGCGGGCGTGGGCAGCTTGAAGTGCGCGTTCACAATGGGCGCATAGGTGAAGGCAGAGGTGTCCACGCCTGTCAGGGCTAGCGGAGCCGCCCAGGGTGGCAAGGCGAGGACGACAACGTCATCAGGCGCAAGGGCGACCGCAGCGCCATCAAAGATCAGCGCGTTCACGCGGCCATCTGCGGCGCGCAGATCGCGTAAAGGCGTGCCGGTGCGAAGGGCTGCGCCGCGCTGGGCCAGGTAACGCAGAGCTGGTGAGATGTAGGTTTGGCTGAGGGAGCGGCGCGGTAAGAGCAAACCTTGATTCAATCCGCCGGGCCAGACCATGCGCTTCAGCACAAGAGCCAGCGTTGCCGCGTCAGCTTCGGCCAGCGGCGTGTTGAGGGCCGCCGTGCACAAAGGTTCCCACAGGGTGTCCATCGCGCGCTGTGAGGCGCGCAAGGCCACGGCGGCGGTTTGTGTCTTACCGGCCATAACCAGCCGGGCGCCCGCCAGCAGATCGAACGCACTTACGCCGGGCGGACGATGCGATGCCATGACCAACCCATGGGGCAGGCGTAAACGCCAGTCCGTCCGCGCGCGCACATCATGAAAGTGTAATCCATCGGCGCCGTGTGGCGTCAGCTCATCGGCGCCGCCGCACAGCGCCAGGTAGCGCATGACGCTTTCATTGTTGCGCAGCACCGCGTGTGCGCCGTTATCGATGGCGCAACCCAGAACCGCACTTTCGTAGCTGCGGGCCCGGCCGCCCAGTTCAGGCGCGGCCTCGTACAGCGTGACATGCAGGCCCGCCTCCATGCAGCCTAGGGCCGCGGCCAGCCCTGCCACCCCGCCGCCGACGATGTGGACGTTCAGGTCAGCCATATCAGGTCAGCCATATGGTGCGTACTGCGATCAGGAAGGACTGCCAGCGGGGCAGGGTCACCTTTCCGGCGTGGGGCTGCCAGCCGCCTTTGCGCAGTTTCCGCCACAGCGCGCGGTAAATGTTCATCATCGCCAGAGCAGGCTTGATCCGTGTGCGAATGTCTTTTCCCGGCAGCAGGGTTTCAGCCTGGGCGAACTTGGCTTCGGCCATCAGGGCCAGCGCCAGCCAGGCATCGGCGAAGCGGTGGTCGGCCAGCACGATGGCCGGGTCTTCCGCATCGATGTGCGCCGCGTCCAGCGCCTCGCGCGGCACGTAGAGCCGGTCCTGCTCCGCATCCTCGGCCACATCGCGCAGGATGTTGGTGTACTGCACCGCTTCGCCCAGTACAGCGGCGAATTGGCTTGCATCGTCGCCGCGCCAGCCGAGCACGTTCAGGCATAGTTCGCCGGGTGCGCTTGCAACCGCATGTGCGTAGGCTTCCAGTTCGGCCAGCGACGGCCCGCGCATTTCACCGGCGAGATCCATCTCCAACCCGTCGAGCAGGCGCAGGAACAAGCCGGCTTTCAGCTTTTGGGCGGCGATGGCGGCCCCAAGAGTGGTGGCGACCAACGTGGAGTCGGGGTCCATCACCGTCCCTTGTTCGCCGGTGAAGTAATCGCGCCACATGGATAGTGCTGCGGCCTTGGCGTCGGGCGGCAAGGGGCCATCCACAATGTCGTCCAGGTGACGGCACCAGGCGTAAATGGCGAACAGCGCCGAGCGCTCAGGCTCGGTCACCAGGCGCATGGGCCAGTAGAACGAACTTTGCGCGCTCATGGCCCCAATACCCGTACGCGCAGGCCCACACATGCGGCCATCAGCCAGTCCAGCGGCGTCAGGCGCACGCGTAATGCCCAGGTGTCGTGTTTGCGCAACCGCGCCAATAAACGCTGGGCCAGGCACAGGATGGCCGCACTTTGCGCAGCCAGGCCCCGGCTGTTCACGGCGCGCGGCAAGGGGGCCGCCAGCACCAATAAATGCTCGGCCTGATCCAGCAGGCGTTGCAGACAACGCGTAATCTTGGCCGGGTCGGGGGCTTGTGTGGGGGCGGGCGAGGCGTGGGCGTAATCGTCGCGCAAGGGTTCGACGCCCGGCGGCGGACGCGATGCATTGTCGGGGTCCAAAAGGTCCATCAGCGCCACGCCCTCGGCTGCAAGCCAGTCCAGCGGAATGTAGCATCGTTTGAGAGTTTCGATATCGGCGCGCGCATCCTGCACGTGGTTGAGAATCTGCAAGGCCGCACACAGGGCATCGGACTCTGACTGGCCCGCTGTCTCGCCATGCAACGACAGCAGGAACCGGCCCACGGGCGCGGCGGAATGGCGGCAGTACGCCATCAGATCGGCCAGCGTTCTGGTGGGTGTCCCGCGCGCATCGGCCCGGAACGCCGTCAGGAGGTCCGTGGCTGTGGTCAACGGCACATTATGCTTTTGCAAAATCGGCCCGAGACCCTGGGGGATGGAGGCCTCCATGTCGTCCAGGGCTTTCAGTTTCTGGATGACCGTGCGGTCCGTGCCGTCGGCGATGTCGTCGGCCGCGCGGGCAAACGCATAGTAGGACGCAACCGCCGGGCGCAAAGCCGGGGCGATGAACCACCCCGCCACGGGGAAGTTCTCGGCGGCGGCTTTGGCGGCAAAATCGGGCGAAGGGGCGGCGACCACGCGGGCGGAAATGAATAAGAGTTGAACCGGCTTATGGTGCTATTCTAAAGCAGCGGATGAAACACGCCAGAGAGCGATGAAACAGCCGATGACGCCCAGCCCCGATGCCATCGCCGAGGTTGTCCGCCGCGAGGACCGCGACCGGTTCCTGACCGCGCAGTTCGTGCCCGTGAGCGCGCGCGCCGATGTACTGGCGCTGTACGCCTTCAACGCCGAACTGGCCAAAATCCGCAGCCATGTGTCGGAAACCATGATCGGGCGCATCAAACTGCAATGGTGGCGCGACGTGGTGGCGGCGATCTATGCCGGGCAAGGTGCCCCCAAGGGCAACCCCATCACTGAGGCGCTGGCGGCGGCGGTCGCGCGCCATAACCTGCCGCGCGGGCCTTTCGATGCGCTGCTGGACGCCCGCGAGCGGGACATGGACGACGACGCGCCCGCCATGACGATGGCGGACTTGGAAACCTATGCCGAGGGTACGGCGGGGCAATTGCTGCTGCTGGCGCTGAAGGTGCTGGAGGTTGAGGGGGCCGAAGAAGCCGCGCGCCATGTGGGTATCGCCTATGCCTTGTCGGGCATTTTGCGCGCGGTGCTGGTGCATGCCCGTGAGAACCGCCTGTACCTGCCGGGCGTAACTTCCGTGGAGGATTTGCGCAACACGCAAGCCACGGCAAACGTGGTGGCTGAGATCGCGGCTCTGGCCGAAAGCCACTTGGCGAAAGCCCGCGCGCTGAAGACGCCGCGCGCGGCGGTTCCGGCACTACTGCTGGGCACGATAGCGGGGCAAACATTGAAGGTGCTGAAGGCCGCTGGCTACGACATCACCGATGCCCGCGTGGTGCGCCACCGCGCAGGCGTGGCCCGGCTGATATTGAACGCAGCCTGGGGAACGTTCTAGCTATTGTTGGTGCCTTTTCTCTCTAACCCAACACTCAGCGCAACTGTAATAGCAAGAATAAGTGCTCCAGCAAAAACCGCACTGCTGTGTGTAGCCAGGTAGCGCGGGCGTTCAATACTCATCACCGGGTTCCAGAAAGCGATATAGAGCGTAAGGATCGATAGCAACAACAATGCAGCATATATAACGGCAAGCCCAATAGGGTTGTAGATAGTTTTGTCCTGACGTTGAGTATTCAGAGATTGTTCCATCCCAATTCTACTAAAGGCATAAGTCAGTAACCACGACGGCAAAGCTAAAGCATAAGCAACTATGACCGATTTAGGCGCGGTAGTAACAACACGGGCTTCGGTGATAGGTATTTGGATTGCTAGAGCAATGATTGCTTGTTGAACTGTCAGATCTAACGGCAATTATCACCTTGACAAAGCAAGTATTCAGGGGGTAGTTTAGGGGCATAAGGAGTTGCCCCAATGGCCGACAATCATCTGCAAAACCCGATCTTCCAAGACGCCGATCTAGCCCGTCAGTGGCTTGAAGCGCGGATTTGGCCCAAGGGTCCGGTTTGCCCGCATTGCGGCTCTTTTAACGCGACCAAGCTGGAAGGTAAGGCGCACCGCCCCGGCCTGTACCAGTGCAATGAGCCTGAGTGCCGCGAGCAATACACGGTTACGGTCGGCACCCTGTTTGAACGCTCTAAAATCCCCCTGAATAAGTGGCTGATGGCCCTCTATCTATTGATGGCCTCCAAGAAGGGCATGAGCGCCCTGCAAATGTCGCGCATGTTGGGCATCAGCTATAAATCCACGTGGTTTGTGATGCATCGCCTGCGTGAAGCGCTGCGCGAAGGTAAGTTCTCTGGCCCCATCGGCGGCGATAACAAGGTGGTGGAAGCGGACGAAACCTATGTGGGCGGCAAAGCTATCAACCGCAAAAACAAGGTTCCCGCCAAGGAAGCCGCGTTTGCGCTGGTGGAGCGTGATGGCAAGGTCCGCACCTTCCACGTGCCCAAGGTCAACGCCAAGACCTTAAAGCCCATCGTGGACGCGCAAATCCATCGTGACAGCTACGTGATGACGGATGACGCGACCGTGTACCCCTCAATCTTGAAAGAGTTTAAGGGCCACGGTTCCGTTAATCACTCGGCCCAGGAATACGTGCGCGGCATGTTCTGGCATATCAACACGGTCGAAAACTACTTTTCGATCTTAAAGCGCGGGATTACCGGCACTTACCACCATGTCAGCCAGCAGCACTTAAAGCGCTATCTGGCTGAGTTCGATTTCCGCTACAATGAGCGCAAGAACTTGGGGGTGACTGATATGGAGCGCACCGAGAAAGCCGCAAAAGGCATCGTCGGCAAGCGCCTCACATATCGGCGGACTCGTCAGCACAAAGAAGCAGAAGCCGTTTAAGGCTTCTTTTTGGAAGAAGAAACGCGGCGGGAAGGCTTCGCCTTAGCCTTCTTCGCTTTGCGGTGCATCGGCGGTGCTTTGAGTACGGCATCAAGGCCAGATTCAAAGCGCTGCCATGCGTCGGGACGAGGTTCGATTTTTTCTTTGGGGGGGCTTGGCATGGTTTCCTACGTATTCAAGCAAGATTATGACCGCGTATTTAAACCATATGCGGAGTTAATGGGTCGCGTTGCGTTCCAATGGAATAACATTCACGAAAGCCTAGCGCTCCTATTCTGGAAAGTCATGAGGGACAGATACACCGACATGGCTGTGGCTATCTGGAACTCATACCGAAGTGACTCCGCTGCGCGCCAGATTTTGCTAAGTTTGGCCGAAATAAGATTTCGCAAAAATAAGCGCAAATTCTCCGATATTGAGTGGCTGATTAAGAAGGTGAATGGTCTTTCAGACGAGCGCGATAGCGTTCTTCATGCGCCCTTTACGTTTACTTACGTCGAAGAAAAGGGGTTGCAAATTACTCCGAGCACGGCGCTAGGGAATCGGCTCGCCAAGAGGCTTCAAACTGGCGATTTGGTCGAGCGCATGAAGGTGGCGCATGACAAATTGCAAGAACTTAACACTTTTTGCGTTCGGATGACTTCAGCGCTCGTAAACAATGACCGCGTGATGCATCCATGGCCTGATAGACCTCTTCAGCAATTTGACGAGCAAAAGGCGACCAAGGGTCGGTTATCTCGTGGCAAAGTTTCCCGACGACGCCAGCGCCAGCCTCGATCATCTGGGGTGTGATTTCAATATCCTGTTGCTGAGTAGTGCTCTTTTCCATCCCGCCATTATAAGCCATTGAATCACGGCCTGTCACGCGGTATCTAATTACCGCCAGGCGAACGCTTTGTCAAGGTGATAATTGCCGATCTAACTTGAGGAATAGTTCAGTAGTGTCCAAGGTCTCTAAGAATAGCCAATAAATAATCCAGCCAAGAATCAGTAACTTGAAAACCTTACTACTCAAGGAAAGCGATTTATCATTATCTATTTTTCGGAGTCTAATGCTTCTGATTGCTCTTTGCTTAAAGAAGTCCAATACCGCTGAAGCGGCTAGCATAAATGCGGTAGTCCAGCTCGATTGGATGGGGCTGGAGGAGAAAACGGCAAAAGCGACAAGTAAGCACGTGTGACGGTCTATGATTGTAACAATGGTTCTACGCAATTGCACAATACGCACTGACTAAATTACTCCGCCGCCTGTTTGCTTAAACCCAGCCACGCATCCAGGTCCGCAAGGGCCCGTTGCGAAAGCGCTTTCTTTTTCTCACGGCCGCGGATGGGTTTGCCGCGCCCGTCGCGGGCGTCGATGTCGGGGAACAGGCCGAAGTTCACGTTCATCGGCTGGAAGGTGGTGGCGTCCGCGCCGCCGGTGATGTGCCGCAAGATCGCGCCGAGGGCCGTGGTGTCGGGCGGCATGGTGATGGGCAAGCCAAGGCGCTCGGCGGCGGCGAAGCGCCCGGCCATCAGCCCGACAGCCGCACTTTCCACGTAGCCCTCGCAGCCGGTGATCTGGCCCGCAAACCGCAAGCGCGGCATGGCCTTCAGGCGCAAGGTGTTGTCGAGCAGCTTGGGCGAGTTGATGAAGGTGTTGCGGTGAATACCGCCGAGGCGCGCGAACTCGGCGTTCTCCAGCCCCGGGATCATGCGGAAGATGCGCGATTGCTCGCCGTGCTTCAGCTTGGTCTGGAAGCCCACCATGTTGAAGAGCGTGCCTAGGGCGTTGTCCTGGCGCAGTTGAACCACTGCATAGGGCCGCTTGCCGGTGCGCGGGTCGGTCAGGCCCACGGGCTTCATCGGTCCATAGGCAAGCGTGTCCATGCCGCGCTCGGCCATGACTTCGATGGGCAGGCAGCCTTCGAAGTAAGGCGTGTCCTTCTCCCATTCACGGAACTCGGTCTTTTCGCCCACCTGCAAGGCGACCACGAAATTCTCGTACTGTTCCTTGCTCATGGGGCAGTTGATGTAATCGGCCCCGCCGCCGGGTAATTCCGAACCTTTGTCGTAGCGCGACTGGAACCAGGCGATATCCATGTTGATGCTCTCGCGCGTGACGATGGGCGCGATGGCGTCGAAGAAGGCCAGCGACTCCTCACCCGTATACTGCTTGATGGCGATGCTTAAAGCGGGCGAGGTGAGGGGCCCCGTGGCAAGAATGACGGCCTCCCACTCCTGGGGCGGCAGGCCGGTCACTTCGCCGCGCTCGACCATGATCAGCGGGTTTTTGGCCAGGGCGTCTTCGACTGACCGCGAAAATCCCACCCGGTCCACGGCCAGGGCCGCTCCTGCGGGCACCCGGTTGGCGTCGCCGCAGGCCAGGATCACCGAGTCCGCCCGGCGCATTTCCTCGTGCAGCAAGCCGACGGCGTTGTAATCCACATCGTCCGACCGGAACGAGTTGGAGCACACCAGTTCGGCCAGGGCAGGGGTGTTGTGGGCC
>JAEUKM010000093.1 GCA_016793085.1 Rhodospirillaceae bacterium | reverse complement strand
GCTCATAGCCGAACGACGGCGCGTAGGACATCGTGCCGCCGTTCTCGGTCATCAGGCGCAGCCACGTCAGCGGGCGGCGGGCGAAATCCTCGGTGGCCAGATAATCGGTGGAGGTCTGGGCGGTCATCACGGCCAGCATGAAGCCCACCAGGCCCATATCGTGGAAGAACGGCAGCCACGACACCGCGCGCTGGCCGCTAAAATTGTCCACGGCGTCGTTCATGGCCGCGGTGTTGGCCAGCAAAGCCTTATGTGTGACGCACACCCCGGTCGGGAAGCGCGTCGAGCCCGAGCTGTACTGGATGTACGACAGGTCTTCGGGCTTGGCGCGGTGCAAGTCGCCCTTGCCCTCGGCCCAGGTTCCAATGTCGGCATAGGTGCCGATGCGCTCGACATTGCAGCCTTCGGCGGCTTCGGTGATCAGCGCCAGGTAATCGGTGGGGCCGAACAGCATGCGTGGCGTCGCGGACGTCACCTGGTTACGGATCTGGGCGATATAGTTGTCGCGCCGGCCGAAGGCTGTCGGCAGCGGCATGGGCACGGGGATGATCCCGGCGTACTGGCAGGCGAAGAAGTGCGTCAGGAACGCCGGGTCCGTCGCGGCCAGAAGGGCCACGCGCTCGCCGGGCTTCACGCCGGTCGCGTTCAGGCGCAGGGCGTGGCTGACGGCGGCCTCGCGCAGGTCGCGGAACGGCATGACATGAATAAGGTCGCCGCGCGCCGAATAGAAATTAAAGCCGGTCTCGCCCTTGGCGGCGTAGTCCAGGGCGGCGGTCAGGTTCTCGAAGCCCGCGTTGATCTTGGGCAGGCGCGTGTTGTCCGTCGGCGTCGGCTTCAGCTTTAGTGTGCTGCCCGTGGACACGGTTGCTGTGGTGGTTTGCGGCATGGCGGGGTTTCACTACACTGGACCGCGCGGGGTCAACTCACCGAATGTAACATTTGTTTCAAAGACGGTCACAAGCCTTGCAGGTCATGGGCTTGCGGCGCGCCGGGAGCGGAACATGCTGATTGATCGGTCGTTTGTGCGGCTTACCGAAGGGCTGGTGCATATCCGGTCGTGCGCGCCCGCTGAGGACCAGGGCAAACCGCCGCTTTATATGGTGCATGCCTCGCCGGCTTCGGCCGTCACGTTGATTCCCATTATGACCGAGCTGGGCCGGACCCGGCGCTGCATCGCGCCCGACACCCTGGGCAACGGCGATTCCGTTGGTCCTGCCCTGGACGCGCCCGACATGGATTATTACGCCGACAGCGTGGCCCGGGTGCTGGATCAGTTCGGGCTTGATCAGGTCGATCTCTATGGCAGCCACACGGGAGCCCACATCTGCTGCGAACTGGCCATCCGGCACCCCGCGCGCGTGCGCAAGGTTGTGTTCGACGGCATCGGCATGTTCAGCCCCGAAGCACGCGCGGAGTATCTCAAGCACTACGCGCCCGAGATCACACCGGATGATTTCGGCACGCAGTTCGTCTGGGCCTGGCATTTCATCCGCGACCAGGTGCTTCACTTCCCCTACTTCCGCCGCTCGCCCGAATATCGGCGCACAGAGGCCGTCATGCCGCCGCCCGAGGCGCTGCATACGATCGTGGTGGATGTGCTGAAGGCGTTGACCACCTACCACAAGGGCTACCGCGCCGCCTTCCGGCACAAGGACGCCGAACGCATCCCCCTCATCACGCAGCCTCTGTTCTGCATGGCCAGCGAGGATGATCCGCTGAAAGACGGGGTCGACCGCGCGCATGCCCTGGCCAAGGCTGCGGTTAAAGCCATTCTGCCCAGCGAGCGCACGCCCGAGGGCCTGAAGACAAAAGCCGCGGCGGTCTTGCGGTTTCTCGATGGCTGAGGTGCATGTGTGCGCGCACTCACGTTGCTGTGAAGCGCCACGGGCTGCGTCACATGCTTGTGAACATGCGCTCGGCCGCGGGCTTCCGCCGTTTCACACCGCTGTGATTAGATGGCGTTGCTTCAAAGGTGTTTACTCGGCCTAACGCGCGCGCTGCCGCTGCTGAACTTTGAGAGACCCATTCGCACGATGCCGACACGCCTGCCCCATCTCCGCCTGCCCCATCACCGCCTGATCGACGCCGCACTGGTTGCCGCGGCGGCGGTCGCCGTGTCGGGGGCTTTCGCTGCGGCCATGGCGCAGCAGCCCCAGCCCAAGTTCATCAACGGCAAAGAGAAATGCTACGGCGTGGCCAAGGCCGGCGAGAATGGCTGTCAGGCCTTAAGCGGCAGCCATACCTGCGGCGGCTGCTCCAGCGCCGACTACCGCGGTGAGGATTGGAAGTGGGTGCCCACGGGCACCTGTGTATCCATGGGCGGCCAACTGCAAGCCTTTGAGGGCGTCAATAAAGTGGCCGCAACGGCCGCTGCCGCCACGCCGGTCCCGAAAAAACCCTAAGCACGCCCGCGGCGCCCGCGTATATTGCCAGCGTTCCGTATCAACGCTGACGTCCTTGCCCACATGCCTGAGTTGCACGCAGCCAATGCCATGCCAGCCACAACCATACCGGCCGCAGCAGGTGTGGGCTTGCGCCTGCAGCACATGCCGTTGCTGGCCAATGACCCCGACGATGCGCCGCGCCGCGCCGCCTGGCTTGAAATCCACTCCGAGAATTTCCTGAACGCAGGGGGCGCCCGCCGCGCCATGCTGCAGGAGATCGCAGCCCGCTATCCCATCAGTTGCCACGGCGTCGGGCTGTCGCTGGGCTCGGCGCAAGGACTGGACGCGGCGCACCTGGAGCGTCTGAAAAATCTGTTCACGTGGGCGAAGCCGGCATTGATCTCCGAGCATCTGTCCTGGTCGGTGGTAGACGGCGCGTATCTCAACGATCTTCTGCCGCTGCCCTACACCACAGATGCGCTGAAAACCGTCGGCGACAACATTAGCCGCGCGCAGGATGCGTTTGGGCGTAAAATCCTGATCGAGAATCCCTCGTCGTACTTGCAGTTCGCGGCCAGTTCCATGCCCGAGTATGAATTCCTGGCGCGGCTGGCGGAGAACACGGGCTGCGGGCTTTTGCTGGATGTGAACAACATCTACGTCAGCGCGGCCAACAACGGTTTCGATGCGGGCCGGTACATCGCAAACATTCCGGCAAATGTTGTCGGTGAGATTCACCTGGCCGGCCACAGCATCGAGGACGAGGGCGACAACCGGGTACTGGTTGATACCCACAGCACGTATGTCTGCGATCCGGTGTGGGCGCTGTACCGCGCCACGCTCGATCATGTGGGTGTCGTGCCCACGCTGATCGAGTGGGACTTGGATGTTCCCGCGTTCGAGGAGTTGCAGGCCGAAGCGGCCCGCGCGCAAGGTTTTATGAATGCCACGCGCAAGGTGATGCATGTTGCTTGAGATGCAGCGCGCGTTTAAGGCAACCGTCATGGGCACGGGCGATGCGGACGCTGTAGCGGCGTTGGTGCGTGCGCCCAAAGGCGATGTCAGCAGACGCATCGCGGTTTACCGCAACACCGTGCAGAAAAGCCTGACCGACGTGCTGGCCGCGGCCTTTCCCGTCACCGAGCGCATCGTCGGCCCGCGGTTTTTCTTTGTGCTCGCGCGTGACTACGCCGTGCAGTTTCCGCCCGAGGTGCCGCAGTTATCTGTTTACGGTGCGGGCTTTGCCGATTTCATCGCCCATCATCCAAGAACTCAGGGGCTCGCGTATCTGCCCGACGTGGCGCGGCTGGAATGGGCGCGCGGCGAAACCTATTTCGCGGCCGACGCGCCGCCGCTGAACGCAGCGTGGTTGTCCGCGTTCGGGCCCGAGCAGTTGCCGCAGGCGCGCTTCGTGGTCCATCCGGCCACACGCCTGGTGCGCTCGGCCTATCCCATTCACCGCATCTGGTCGGTCAACCAGCCCGAGGTGGCCGAGGTTCCGGCGGTGGACATGGCCGCGGCCCAATCCGTGCTGCTGACGCGGCCCGTCTATGACGTGGGGTTGCGCTTGTTGAGCGAGGCCGATGCGGCGTTCGTGGCCGCGTGCGCGGCGGGCGCCACGCTGAATGATGCGGCGGTGGCGGCATTGGCCGTGGATGAAGGGTTCGATCTGCAAGCAGCCCTGCAGGAGCACTTCCGGCAGGGCACGTTCACGGACGTCGTGGCGTAATTAGCTGACGCTGAAACCTGTTTTGGCCAACAGGGCGTAGAACTCGCGCACCGCTTTTTCCTTCTCGCCCGGATCGGGAATGTCGGCGGTGTATTCGCTGACGAAGTCCTTGCGCTTCAGGTACCCCACCACGCTGTCGCGGGCGATGGACGTGGCCTTGCCTTCGGTCAAGACGCCGCCGGTGCAGAACATCACCAGGCGCTTGGCGCGTTCGCGGAAGGGCAGGGCCTTGTCGTCGATGCGCTCGATGACTTTATTGCTAATGAGGTATTCCGACACCACGGCGTCGAACTTGTTGGCCAAGGCCCCCTTCAAGGGTTCGCCCAGCTTGGAATCGAGCACGATGCGCTGCACCTGAGCCGCTTCCTGCAAGCGCGCTTTCTGGGTCTTGGCCTCGGGCGCGATGGATTGAATGGTGTTGAGCTGACCGGCGAAGGTTTTCAACTGGGTGATGATGGCGTCCGTCAGGTTCGGGTCGCCCTCGGGGTCGTACATCGCAATGAGGTAAACGAACTTGCGCGTGGTCGAGTTGAGCTTGTCGCGCACCTCTTCCATCGCCTTCTTGCGCCCGCCCGCGCCGCCCAGGTTGATCAGGCGCGCCCAGCGGTCCGTCAGCCCGAAGGCCATGCCGCGCCCGCCCGTGACACCCTGGTCGGTGACGACGCGGTTCAGGATTTGCAGGAAAATATCCTTGTCGGCTTGCGTGTCTTCACTGTTGGTCAGGCGCGTAGGTCCGCGCAGGTCGCGTTCAATACGGTCGAACAGAATTTTCTTCGCGCGCGGCAAGGCGTTGCCGGCGAAAAGAATGTTCAAGAGGTCCACCAGTTCCTCGACCGCGAACTTGGTGGGCTGGCATTTGCCTTCCACCAGGTCGAGCATGCGCATGACGGCGTCGCCCATGTGCTTGGAGACGCCGATGACGTCCTTGATCACCGTCTTGGCGATCAGGATGTCAGACATCATCTCGTCGACCATGTCCTTGGCGCGCTGGTCTTTCAGCGACTTGGCCATGGGCAGAAGCTCGGACATCTTGCCCAGCCAGCCGGTCCACTGGGTCGAGGCGCGGGCAAAAGCCACCGACGACAGATAGCGGCGCTCTTCAGCGTCGGCTGTCTTCGCGTCGACTTGAGCGAGCAGCTCATCCAGCGAGCCGCCCTTTTTAAATTCGGGCAGCGGCTTGTTGTCGATTTCGCGCGCGCGCGCGGCAATCTTGTCGACGGCAGCGTAGATGATGTCTTTGCGCTTGCGGCTGTCGGTGTTGGTGGCACGCGCATGCAGCGAGGCGATCTTGTCGACCGCCGAGGGGATCATGTTGTCCAGG
>JAEUKM010000235.1 GCA_016793085.1 Rhodospirillaceae bacterium | reverse complement strand
GAAGTACAGCACCACGGGCCCGGTCTTTAAGGCCTCGGCCAGGTCGAAGGTGAACTCCTTGCCCGCGAGTGCGGCCTGAGCCTTGAAGGTCTGGGCGGCGTCGCCCTCTTTCAAGGCGGCCAGGACGGGCGATGTGGCCAGAGCGCCCGTAAGGGCCAGAGCCAGTATGCGGTTCATGAAAATCTCCCCAGATTTTGACGGCCCGTTGCGGGCAAAGCAGGCTGAAGGGCTGCTTTTCATCATGTACGGCGGCCAGGATGTTACGGACTTCAGGGCTCCGGCAAAAGGCCGCAAAGCCCACATTGACCATTATATAAAGAAAGCCGGCCAAATGACCCGTTCGGAGCGAGGCGTTAACCTATTGATAAAGCAATAAAATAATAGTTTTGATAAACGACGGATTATTGACTCTGCGCCAGGGCTTTAATTATGCTCCGTCGACTTTTGCTATGGGTTCGCCTCGCTTCGCTCGACTCAGAGTTGGCACGGACGCACCTGTTGTTTGAAGTTTGTGGCCTGCGACGCAGGTGCGCGGTGGTGGTTTTTAAATTCTGGAGAGCGGCATGGCGACCGGTACAGTGAAGTGGTTCAACGGCCAAAAGGGTTACGGTTTCATTCAGCCCGACGGCGGCGGCAAAGATGTTTTCGTTCATATCTCGGCGGTTCAGCGCGCCGGAATGACGGGCCTCAATGAAGGCCAGAAGGTTTCCTTCGATGTCGTCAGCGAGCGCGGCAAAGAAGCGGCCGGTAATCTGAAAACGCTCTAACAGCAAAAAAACAACGGGGCAGTTTCAAACTGCCCCGTTTTTATTTCTGCCGGCTGCACGGCATTGCGTTGAGTAGAGTGCCCGGTGTCTAGGGCGCCGGCGTTGCGGCCTTCAAGAGTTCGACCTTGAAGATCAGCGCCGAGTCCGGGGGAATCGCGCCCGGCGCCCCGCGTGCGCCGTAGCCCAGATCGGCCGGAATGGCGAACTCCCAAGTTTCGCCCACACTCATCATCGGCACGCCTTCCTGCCAACCCTTAATCACGCCCGAGAGCGGGAACGAGATGGGCTCCTTGCGCGCATAAGAACTGTCGAACACCTTGCCGTCGATCAGACGCCCTTCGTAATGCACGGTTACTTCGCTGCCGGGGGCAGGCTTGGGGCCGGGCTTGGCCGCGGGCTTCAGGACGATGTATTGCAGTCCGCTGGCCGTCGATTTCCAGCCGGACTGTTTGGCGTTCTTGTCCAGAAACGCCTTTTGCTGTTCGGCCCAGGTTCCGGCTTCGGCCGCGCCGGCCTTTTTGTTGCTCATCAGCACAAACCCCGCCGTAAAAGCCAGCGCCACGGCGCCGGCGACAAACCAGATTTTCATGAAAGATATGTCCTTCAGTCGTGAGCTTTTCTATAGCGGCCACAGGTGGCCGTGCCAAGCACTCTCGCCCCGTCTTGAGGCTTAATTATGGACAAAAAGCACATGGGGAATTTTGGCGATTTTGGCGTTTCCGGCCGCTTTCAAGAGATCCTCGAAGTACGTGGCGTCGCCGTCATGGGTTTTGTCGCGGAACCCCACCTGCTTGGCCAGGGCCGTCCGGGCGATGAAGCAGCCCATATCGACCGAGAACCGCGCGGGCTTGGTCTCGAAGAAATTATAGGGCGCCTGGGGCCGCCCGCCCGGCCGGTTGTGGCTGTGGATCATGTCGCACATCACGATGTCGGGCGGCGCCGGCCACTGGCGCATCGGCGTGAACATGTATTCCAGAAATTTCGGGCAGTAGTAGTTGTCGTCGTTCGTCAAAAGAATGTACTCGGTGTCGGCCATTTTTATTCCCATGTCGCGCAGGGAATGGCCATAGTCGCCGAACCGTGTTTCTGAAAACCGATAGCTGAACACATCCGGGTGCGCGGCCTGATAAGGCTTCAACAGATTGTCCATCTCGGCGTCGTAGCCGTCGTGGATCACGATCAGGCGGAAGTTTTGCAGGGTCTGCGCCAGAAAGGCGTGAATCAGCACCGGTATGTTTTGATAGCGCCGATAGGCGACACAAATGACCGTAATTTCCTTCATAAAACCGCCTCACAAAGCCGCGCTCGCAACCTAACGCTAAAACGGTTACGTCAAATGGGGTATGCCGCGCGCCGCACTACCTCACTGTTGGGACGTCAGCGCGCTTAAGTTTCGTATCGAAATAACTTTCCCGCCCCAGGGACACTAGCTACGATAAAAGCGCAAGTTTAATCAAAGGGGAGATCATGTTTAAGATGCACACACTCCAAAAAACGCTGCGCCGTTCGATGTTCAAAGGCCTTCTGGCCGGTGTTGTGGCGTTCGCCACGCTGCCGGCCCTCAATGCCATGGCCGCCGGCAAGCAAGATTTCACCGTGGTCAACGTCACCGGCTACACCATCAGCGAACTGTATGTCTCGCCCAGCAAGGCGTCCGACTGGGAAGAAGATATTCTGGGCCGCGATGTGCTGGTCGACGGCGACCGCACCGACATCACCTTCAGCCGCAAGGAAGACACCTGCTTGTGGGACCTGAAAGTGGTCTACCAGGATGACAACTCCTCGGCCGAATGGTCCGCCATCAACCTGTGCGAAGTGTCGGTTGTAGCGCTGCACTACAACGAAAAGACGGGCACGACCTCGGCCACGTTCGAGTAAGCGCCGGTCAACGGCCTCAAAAGCCCGGGCGAGGCGGCCAACGTCTCGCCCGTGTTTTAAGCGCTTTGTTTTTGTACCAAGGTGTTGGGCATGTCAGGTCAAATATACGTTGGTATCGGCGGCTGGACCTTCGAGCCCTGGCGCGGCACGTTCTACCCCAAAGGTCTCGCCCAGAAGAAAGAGCTGGAGTTCGCCAGCCGTGCGCTCACCTCCATCGAAATCAACGGCACGTATTATTCCACCTTCAAGCCGCCGAGTTGGACGAAGTGGCGCGACGAAACACCCGATGGTTTTGTCTTCGCGGTGAAGGCCTCGCGCTACTGCACCAACCGGCGCGTGCTGGCCGAGGCGAAAGACTCTATCGGCAAATTCATCGATCAGGGCTTGAGTTTGCTGGGTGATCGTTTGGGCCCCATCAATTGGCAGTTCATGGGTACCAAGAAATTCGACGCCGAGGATTTCGAGAAATTCCTGAAGCTCCTACCGCCCAAGGTGGACGGCATCCGCCTGCGCCACGCGCTCGAGGTGCGCAGCCCCACCTTCCAGGACAAGCGTTTCTATGAACTGGCGCGCAAGTACAATGCCGCCATTGTTTTTGCCGACGATGCCGAATACCCGGCCATCGACGAGCCCACCGCCGATTTCTCCTATGCGCGCCTGATGCGCACGCAGGAAAACATCGAAACGGGCTATTCCACGGCCGATCTTGGCCGCTGGGCCAAGCGCGCCAAGGACTGGGCCAAACGCGGCGACGTGTTCGTCTACTTCATTTCGGGCGCCAAGGTGCGAGCGCCCGCGGCGGCCCAGGCCTTCATCAAGAAGGTGGGCAGGGGATAAGACTTTATCGACCGAACGCCGCCACCAACTCCACGTGATGCGACCAGGTGAACTGGTCGATCACTTTCACGCTTTCAAGCCGGTATCCGCCGTCCATGAGCAGGCGCGCATCGCGGGCGAAAGTGGTGGGGTTGCACGACACGGCTACCAGGCGCGGGACTTTGCATGCGGCCAGCGCTTTCGCCTGTTCCTCGGCCCCGGCGCGCGGCGGGTCGAACACGATCGCGTCATAGCGGTTCAGTTCATCGGGCTGAAGGGGTTTGCGGAACAGATCGCGCTGCTGCGCCTTCAGTTTCTGCGGGTCCTTCGCTTTATCCAACGCGCCCACGGCGGACACTTCGCCTTCAAAGGCATCGACGGCCCCGCGCCGCAGCATAGGCCCGCTGAAGGTGCCGCAGCCCGAGAACAGATCTGTGAATTTGCCCTGCTTTGGCAGCGCGTCCATCACCGCGCTGACCAACGCCTGTTCGCCCAAAGCCGTGGGCTGCAGGAAGGCCAGGGGCGGCAGGGCCACGTTCAAAGGCCCGAAGGCAGCATAGAGCGGCGCGACCTCCAGCAGCACCTCGGGTTCGTCGCGTTCGCGGCCCCGCCATGACACGCGCGCAAGCTTCAGGGTATGCGCCATGTGCGCCGCAGCTTCAAACACGCGCAGGTCGGGCGTGCCCTTCTCGCCGATGGGGCCGGTGATCACGACCTCGCACAAACTGCCAACGGATTGGATAAACGCATCGGTGGTTTTGCCTGGCTGCAGCAACGGGGCCAGCAGCGGCCCTAACCTGTTGCGCAACTCCATAATCATGGGCTCGGCCACCAGGCATGTGGTGATCTCCGTCACCTGGTGCGTGCGGCGGCGGAAGTAACCCAGCGTGACTGTTTTGCCGTTCTGATAGGCCGCGAAGGTAACGCGGCGGCGCGTCCCCTCGGGTAGGAACGCCGGTGCTTCCCAGCGCTCGGGCTCTACATTTGCTTTGCGCAGCGCAGCCCGTACCCAGCCCGTTTTCCATTCGCGGTAAAACGCCACATCCGCGTGCTGAAGGGTGCAGCCGCCGCAAGTTTCGAAATGCGGGCAGGGCGCAGGCACGCGGTGCGGCGAAGGGGCGACGATCTCTAGCAGTTCACCGCGCAAAACACCGCCGCTGCCGCGCTGCACCTGGGCCTTAACCGTATCGCCCGGCAACGCGCGGTCGATGTAGATGGGCCCCTGATCCGAACGGTGGATGCCATCGCCCTTGGGGCCCAGATCGTGAATTAGAAAATTGCCGGACATTGAAAAATAGGCCGAATGAGCGTGCGGCGAACTTAAAGGACGGCATTGAGTTTATCAAATACGTATCCGCCACGGCACTTTCGCCACAGTACTCTCGCCACGGTTCTTTGCTATCATGATGCGGCGACAGGCAGGGAGGGAACGCCATGACCATTGATCACGATGTATGCGGCGAGGAATGCTTCAACGTTACGCGGCGCACGTTCGGCGCTTTGGCCCTGAGCACAGGGATTACTGCCGCGGCCGGCGCGCAAGTTGCCCTGCCCGTGACCGAAATTGATGTGGTGATCAAAACCCCCGACGGTAGCTGCGATGCCGTTATGCTGCATCCGTCCGCGGGCGCGCATCCGGCCGTGCTGATGTGGCCCGATATCGGCGGCCTGCGCCCGGTCTTCCGCGAGATGGGCCGCAGATTGGCCGCCGAAGGCTACAGCGTGCTGGTGCCCAATCCGTTCTATCGCCAGATCAAAGCGCCCATGCCCGCCGACATCCCGCGTGAGGAGCGCATGAAACTGCGCGAGGCTCTGTTCGCCGAGGGGGCCGCCGAAAAAGACGCCGCCGTGTTTATGCTATTTCTGGCCACGCACGCCTCCGTGAAAAACCCCGGTAGAATGGGCACGGCCGGCTATTGCATGGGTGGGCCGCTCACCTTACGCACCGCGGCGGCGCAGGCCCATCATGTCGCGGCGGCGGCATCCTTTCACGGCAGCGGCCTTGCCACGGACCAGCCCAACAGCCCGCATTTGCTGATCCCCAGAATCAGAGCGAAATATCTGATCTGTGTCGCCGAGAACGATGACGCCCGTGACCCTGACGCCAAAACCAAACTGCGCGCTGTGTTTGAGGCGGCCAAGAACCCCGCCGACATCGAGGTTTACACGGGGGCCAATCATGGCTGGTGCGTCCCGGGCGGCCAGGTCTACAACGAGGCCCAAGCCGAAAAAGCCTGGGGCAAAATGCTGGCGCTGTTCAAAAGCACACTGGTCTAGGGGTTGCGCGCGGCGATAACTCAGCCCTTGAGGTGCTGATCAAGACCGCCTATGCCGACATCAAAAACGGATGAAGCCGGAGCCATAATCAGCATCCATCATGCGGTTGTTGTGACGATCAACGGCATCTCTCGCGCCGCAAAAAATACTGCCCGCGATGAAAAGTGAAACAGGGCCAGTATGCCTATTAGCGCTGGTGGTAGCACTCACTCAAGACGAGTAACAGCATGATATGTCGTATTGTGCTGTTGTGCGCCTTGTACTGAATGTGAAGGCAGGCCGGTTTTAAAACGCACCGTAGCAACTAGAATGGATTCTCTGAACAGCTGTAGTCATGGGTCTGAATAGTGAGTTTATATCGGTTGGCGTACACAAGCATTGCCTCTCGGCCTCTTTCAAAAACGGATTTAAAGCAAATTTTATCTACCTCTACGTTGCGCAATCAGGCGGACAACATCACGGGCGCGCTGTGCTTCTCTCGTGATGCGTTTGTGCAAGTCCTTGAGGGCGCACGATACAAAGTCAACAAAGCATTCCATCGTATTGTGGCCGACGCGCGCCACAAGGATGTGGAGATGATCGGCCTAGAGCCTGTTCCGGCCCGCACCTTTGGGAACTGGTCGATGGCGTTTATAGACGATAGTAAAGAGGTGCAGGCCATCATTCTGAAGTATTGCGGCGCTGACAGGGTTGTTGCAGATACTTTGAACCTGTCGCGGGTGACGGCACTCGTAAGTGAAATGTTGGGCAAGGTGCCGGGATGATGGCGCCCGAGGGAGATTAAGATGACGGCCGGAGAAAAAGGTTGCGGCGCCTGCGGGAAGGATGTGGTTATGCCTCCATTCCAAATGGCCTTTCAGCCGATTGTGGATATCAGCAAGCGCAGAGTCTACGGGTATGAAGCATTGGTTCGCGGGCCCGAGGGGCAATCCGCGTCCAGCGTTCTGTCGCAAATCAACAATGAAAACAGATATGCGTTTGATCAAGCTTGCCGTGTCATGGCGATTGAGCAGGCGGCTGCTTTGGGTTTGGATCGGAAACTGAGCATCAATTTTCTGCCTAACGCGGTCTATGAGCCGAAGGCATGCATTAAGGCGACGCTTACAGCAGCCAGAAAAGTCCACTTTCCTCTCGATCTGATCACTTTTGAAATAACGGAAGATGAACGCATTCGCGACACAAAGCATCTACAAGGAATTATAAGCGAGTATAGGAACCATGGCTTTAGAGTGGCTCTTGACGATTTCGGCGCGGAGTACGCCGGACTCAACAGCCTGTCCGAATTGCACGTTGATGCAATAAAACTGGACATCGCCATGGTGAGAAATATTGATCAAGACACGAGGCGGCGCAAAATCACCCTAGGCATGATCCGCGTGTGCCAAGATCTGGACATCGATGTTGTGGCGGAAGGCGTTGAGCGTGTCGAGGAACTGTCGATTCTGCGCGATGCGGGGGTTCGCTATGTCCAGGGCTATCTTTTGGCCCGCCCCGCCCTTAATGTTTTGGTGCGGGACGAAGCGGTCGCCTACGCCTAGACTTCAGTAAAATCGGCGTAAGCTTTCTATTCAGGCATGGGGGGGTCGCGTCGCCGCGTTTTCCACAGCGACCACGCCATGCCTGTCGCCAGGACTGCAAAAGTGACCGAAAGAGAAATGGCAGGAGGAATCTTCGCCAGGCCCAGGGCATCGGCTATGACAATCTTTGCACCGACAAGCACAAGAAGAATACTCAGCGCGTACTTCAGGTATTGAAAGCGGTCCATGATTGCCGCCAATGCAAAGTACAGCGCGCGAAGCCCCAGGATGGCGAATATGTTTGATGTGTAGACCAGGAACGGATCGGTCGTGATGGCAAATATTGCAGGTACAGAATCAACCGCGAAGATCACATCAACAAGCTCGACCATAATCAGCGCCAGGAACAATGGTGTCATAAACCATTTCATCACACCGGCTTGAGCATCGGGCTGACGTACCCAGAATCGATCGCCATGAAAAATGTCGCTGACATTGAAATGGCGTCTAATCCACTTCAATGCCGGGGCTGAGCCGACGTCATATACTTTATCAGCCGACAGCCACATCTTGATGCCGGTGATAATCAGGACCCCCGCAAACACATAAAGCACCCAGCTGAACTGGGACACCAAAACACTTCCAAGGCCGATCATGATCGCGCGCAGCACGATCACGCCGACCACCCCCCAGAACAGGACTCGGTGCTGATAGATGCGCGGCACTGCGAAATAGGTGAATATCATCGCAATGACAAAGATGTTGTCTACCGCGAGGCTTTTTTCGATCACGAAACCGGTGATATATGCTAGTCCCGCGTCAGCTCCCAGCTGCCACCAGATCCATCCGCCGAATGCAAGCCCCAGGGCGATGTAAAATGCTGAGAGGGCGAAACTCTCCCGTACCCCTATTTCGCGCTGATCGCGATGAAACACACCAAGATCAAGCGAAAGAAGCGCGGCGACTAACCCCAGAAACGCAAACCACATCCAGAGCGGTTTGCCCAACCATAATACATCAAAAAGTTCCATGAGAATCCCAGTTCGTTACGGCCATTCACCGGGGGTGACGTTGCCAGCGCGTGAGATGGAAGCAGCGGGCATTACCCGCGCTTAGTTTGCGTCTGAGGCCTGACCGAAAGTGAAGGCGACGTCAGTTTTTATATGGCCTGCGATGCGGTCTTTGAGTGCGAGACGCAGTTTTTTGAGGGACGCCAGGCGCGCAGGATCAGACCAGCGCCATTTCGTCTCGCGGTCGATTTGATTATCCAATTTGCGGTGCACAACCGACATACGGTAGAGCAAATAGTTCATAGCCTCACTCCAGTAATCGATGACGGAGATCAGGCTCGCTCAATAGGGAAATTCGCGGACAAACGAATGGACCCGGCACCGAGCTAACCCGATGCGGTCCGACATCGCAGCTATGTCAGGGATAACTGCCAGAGGGGCCCGGCCCGCGTTCTCAAGATATTCGAGAGCGCCGAATCATCAAGATGCGCAATCATAAAATCCCTGTAATCAGATGTGCCAACTATCATCAATGCGCGGGAAATACAGGAGCATCAATTCACATCACAAGAAATGTGGTCATGGCTCTAAGCGCCGTTAGCGCAACCGCTAAGACAAAGGTGAAAACCACCCCCGGCTGACTGAGCGAGGCTGCATGAGAATCCCTCCAGGCTGCGTACATTGCCTCTGTGCGGCGGGCGATAAGGTCAGCAGGGCGGTTACTGCAGGTCCGGACATCATCATGCGCCTTTTTTGGAAATATTTTCTCTCGCAGCAGTCAATTTACAAAATTCACATTTGCAGGATGCCCGTTTTTCTCGGCCGCATACCGCATAATGAGCAGATTTTTACAAAGCGAATTGCTGAGGTTTCGCCCGTGACTTAGATTAATACTAGTCTTTGGCCCGCTGATTTCCCCGAGATGATTGCTCTACGCTGGTATTCATTGTGAGGCATACAGAACGGACCGATGAGCAGCGCCTTGTCGTCGGTCTCGGGTTTGTCCTGGGCCTGCGCCAGCTTGCCCTGTTGCTGCCCTTGCCGTTCATATCGGTCTATGGATCCACGCTCGCCCACAGCACCCCGGCGCTGGTGGGCCTGTCGCTCGGCATTTACGGCCTGTTGCAGGCGATGCTGCAAATCCCCTTCGGCCGTTGGAGCGACGTGTGGGGCCGCAAGCGCCTCGTTCTCATCGGCACGGCGCTGTTGATCGCGGGGCTGTTCCTTGCCGCCGCCGCCCAGGATATCGCAACCCTCATCGCCGCGCGGGCCCTGCAGGGCATGGGGGCCGTCACCGCCATCGCCACCGCCTGGATCGCCGACGGCACCGCGCCCGAGCACCGGGCGCGCGCCATGGGGGTCGCGAGCCTCGCCACCGGAGCGGCGGCCATCTTCAGCTTCATTGCCGGGCCGCTGTTTTACCGCATCGGCACCATGCCGCAGATGTTCACCGCGTGCGCGGCGCTGGTTACGCTGGTGTGGCTGTTCCTGATTTTCGGCGTGAAGGCCGACACACCCGCTGCGCCGTCTCAAGCCCAGGGCAGCGTTATGTCGCTCTTGAAAAACGTTCCGTTGCGGCGGTTCATATTCGCCGGGTTTCTACTGAACTACATCATGATGGGCGTGCTGTTCATTGTGCCACTGCTGATCGATGAAACCCTGGGTGCGCGCAACCTGTGGCAAATTCTCATCCCCGCCACGGTTATTGGCGTCGCGGTCATGCGCTTTGCAACACGCTATGCCGACGGGCCGTATTTTGGCCGCATCGCAGCGCTGTCGTTCGCGGCGTTCCTGCTCAGCGCGCTGTCGTTTCTGCTGGGCCACCCCATCATCATCGGTAGCGGCATGGCGCTGTTCATGGCGGGTTACCTGATCTTAAGCGCGCTCTTGCCCGCGGGCGTCACCCGGGACATCGCGCCAAACCAGCGCGGGGCCGCCTCGGGGCTGTTCTACACCGCGCAGTTCCTGGGGGCCTTCTCCGGCGGAACATTTTCGGGCGTACTGTGGGGCGTGCACCCCAGTGCGGCCATGAACGCGGTCGTCATCGCGGCCGGCCTCGGCCTGCTTGTCATTCTTCGTCTGTCCTCACACACATCAAATCCCCATGCTGACGTATCTGCTGAGTAAAATTGAGAAAGTGCACGCGGCGGCCACGGCGCCCGAACGCGAGGCCGTCTACCGGCTGCGGTACGAAGCCTACGCCACCGAGCTAAACCGCAATGTGCCGGGGCTTGACCACGCCAACAAATGGTTGCGCAGCGATGATGACGAGTGGCCGGGCTCGACCATCCTGTACACTGGCGCGCCCGAGAAAATCACCGGCACCATCCGTACCCGCACGTGGGAGCCGGGCCGGGTGCCGGCAGCGGACTCCAAAAAGTTCTCGATGAATCTGTTTCCCGGCATCGAAAAACTGCGCACATCCGAACTGGGCCGTCTTGCCATTTTACCCGATGCGCGCGGCAAGCTGTTGCTGCCCGCTCTGGTGCTGGCCTGTTATGAAGACGTGGTGGGCGCGCGTGAGACGGACCTGGTGTTCTGCTGCTGCTCGCCGGGCCACGTGCGCGCCTACCGTGCGCTTGGCATGGTGCCCTACGGCGGCAACCTGATCGAGACGGGTTACGGCCCGGTGCAAATTCCGCTGGTGTGCGTGCCGTCCAATGTGCGCGGCTTAAGGCGCGTCAAATCCATTCTTACCCCCTTAGCACAAAAGTACTACGGTCGCGGCAAGCGCAAGCCGCTTGATAGCGCGCCGTTCGCGCACCTGCTCGACCCCGACAACGTGCCGGTGGAAACCAACCCCGACAGGGTGTGGGAGGGCATTCAGGATTCGTTCCAGGGCCAGGTCTCGGGCGCAGCTTTTCTGGGCCTCGACAGCAAGGCGGTTAAAAAGCTCGCGCGGTCCGGCTTTTTGCTCAACTTCAAGAAAGGCGAGCAGGTGTTGCAGCAGGGGGCCAAGGAAGCCGAGGTATACGTGGTGCTCGATGGGTCGTTCGAAGTTTTGCGCGACGGCAAGCTGCTCGCGGTGCTGACGCGCGGCGAATTGATCGGTGAGGTCGCGTTCTTCACCCAAGGCGGCCAGGGCGAGCGCATCGCCTCGGTGCGCGCGGCGACCGACGGACGGCTGCTAGTGCTGCGGCGCAAGTTCTTGCGCGAATTCACGCGGCGCGATCCCGACGGCGGTTATCAAATCCTCATGAACATGGGGCGCATCATGGCCGAACGGCTGGTGAAGATGGGGAATTGAGACGCCCGATGCGCTGCCGGAAATAAGGCGTGGGATTTCCGGCGGCGCTACGGTTCACGCCTGCGGGCCTGCCAAAACGCCACCGCCAGTCCTGCCACCAGAAAAATCAATGCGACCGTATCGGCGGCGACGATCCTGTCGATGGCGGCGTTAGCGCCGCCGACCCACAATGCGATTGCGATGAAACTGGCCGTGCTGAACAGGCCCATGGCCATGGCTATGATCCGCAAAGGCCGATATGCAATGGCGCCTAACATCAGTACGCCCAGCATGCCGAACAGCAAGGCGCGATGCTGCAGCAGGATGGCCAGGTTCGGGTCCGCCACCTCAATCCCATAAAGCGGCATCAAGGCGCTGGCGCCCATAACCCCTGGAACGGGGAGCAGGTGAATCACGCCTGCCACAAGAAGGGCGACAGCCGGCACGTACTTCATGACGTCCTCCTTTTGAAGTTCCTCTTGAACGCGGTCCATCCGCGTATATACTGAACCATGTGGTTCAGTATTCGTCAACCCACTTCAATGCCTCGTTCGCGGCCCTTTCAGACGCCACCCGGCGCGGCGTTCTGGAGCAGCTTGGGCGTGCCGACGCTTCGATCACGGACCTGGCCGCAAAGTTCCACATGACCCTCACGGGCATGAAGAAGCACGTCAGCGTTCTGGAGCAGGCGGGACTCGTCACCACACAAAAGATTGGGCGCGTGCGCACCTGCAAGCTCGGCCGCCGCCGGCTGGAGGAAGAAGCGGCCTGGATCGAGCGCTACCGCCAGCTCTGGGCCGCACGCTTCGACGACCTGGACAAGGTTGTCGAAGATCTGAAACGCAAGGAGAAGGCCGATGCCCGCAAAAAGTAAGCGTGAACCCGCGTCCACGAAAAACCAGACGAAGGTGGAACGCACCTCCAGCCGTGAGCTTGTCGTCACGCGCACCTTCAACGCGCCAGCGCGCCTTGTGTTCCAGGCCTGGACCACGCCCGAACTGCTGAAGCGGTGGTGGCCCCCAAAATCGTATGGAATTCAATTCCTGTCGTGCGAGGCCGATGTGCGTGCGGGGGGCAGCTACCGTTTTGTGTTCGGCCATCCGGCCTCAGCCCAACCCATGACGTTCTTCGGCCGGTACATCGAAGTGACACCGTATTCGCGCCTCGTCTGGACGAACGAGGAAAGCGCCGATGGTGCTGTCACCACGGTGACCTTCGCCGAAAAAGACGGCCAGACCATCGTCGTCATGCACGACCTTTATCCCTCGCAGGACGCTCTCGACGCCGCCATCGCCTCCGGCAGCACCGGGGGAACGGCCGAGCAGTTCGCGCAACTGGATGGAGTTCTCGCCAGTTTTTCTTAGCTGATGCGGCGCTCTATGGAAGGCCCGTCAGCCGGTCTGACGTGATGATGTGCTTTCCCGGCTCTGCCGCAATTGCCGCCTCAAGCAACGCTCTCGCGATTGTGGGTGCGGGATTTATCCGCCAACTCTTGGGGAGTAGCGGCCCTAACAAAGTCAGAACGGGCATCATGATTTGTTCGGCGGGGCGAAACTCATCACGCTCTCCGCCAATCAGGCCTGGGCGTACATAGGTCAAGGACGCGAAATCAAGTGAGGCCAAGTCCCGTTCTGTTTCCCCCTTCACCTGCAAATAGAAAGAACGCGCAGCCGGATTGGCCCCGAGCGAGGAATTCAGCACATAGGTGCGAACGCCGTGTTTCTTGGCGCAACGCGCCACGGCAAGGGGATACTCGTAATCCACACGGCGAAAGGCTTGTTTGGAGCCGGCGACCCGCATGGTCGTGCCGAGCGCGCAAATAAGGGCGTCCGCCTGCCACCAAGGTACGTCCTCTGGGAGCTTATCGAAGTTCACGACCGGTGCTTGCAGCTTGGGTTGCTGCGAAAGGCCGCGCCGTGTCGGAGCTATCACTGCTGTGACTCTGGCATCGGCCAGCGCGAGTTTCAGGACGTCGCGTCCGACAAGACCGGTTGCGCCGAAAATTAGAATCCTCACCTTCTGCTCCTCAAGTGCAACTATCGCAATTCATTCTACATAAGGCAGTCTTGGTTCCGGGACTCTAACGAAACGCAAGGCATAATGCGGCGTTCAGCACGCCGGGCGCTGGTTGATGTCTCCGGCCGCCGCATAGGTGCGCCGGGTGATCTCTTCGAGCACCGCGCCGTCTATGTCGGCCAGCTTATTGAGATAAAGGCAAGCCTTGGAGCGCTTATGCTTGCCGAGCTTCCCGAGCAGTGTCTCGTATTCGGGAAAGCCGCCGACGTAGAGCACCAGGTTTGCCGCCCGCGGCGAGAAGCCGACGCGGCACATGTCGCCCTCGTGACCGCTTGCGTAGCGATAATGATAGCGGCCGAAGCCGACGATCGACGGGCCCCACATCGCCGCCGGCTCGCCGGTGACCCGCTCCATCATCGCGCGCACGGCCTTGCCGTCGGCGCGGCGCACGGGGTGCGTGACGGCATCGAGGAAGGCGTCGACACTCACTCCGGTGGGCTTGGTCTTGATCTCGGCCAACGCGCGTCCCTCATACGGCCCTGCTCTGATTCCACCTCGCTACAGGGCAGCTTCGGCGGACAACAAAGCTACGCGCGGCAGTCTGCCTTGCGGGCGAACGCCGGAGCAAGCTCTGCGAAGCAGGGTGGTGCCCACTCAAGCTGCAAACGCAGTCCACCGGGGCACTCAGTTTTTCTACGCGCGTCTTATGCGCTAAGAAAAACTGGCGTGTCACCTAGGACACTCGTAGGAACTCCTGGTGGATAGCCGTTAAGCGACCTTAACAAACACCAAGTCATGGGTCAGCCCCACGGTAGGTGTATATGGCTGGGGATTGTTCCTAGAGCGCCTAATAGCGTTATCCATAGGGCCGGAATCGTCCAGAGATGTGGTATCCTCTGCAAATGCTGATGGGATTGTAAAAGGTGACAGCACGGCTGGTCCGGTCTAGGCTCTAGGCACTTCAAAGCGAGGAGCGTCCCACGCGAATTAGCGTCACCTCAATTGACCACGCGGCTTGAACAGCAGCTGGATGGTCTAAGGCACGGCGATCATGTTTGCCCAATACATGAGCGACTGCCCGAGTTATTGGCTGTCGCCGTTCCCTTCATCCGAGATGGCCTTGCGCGCGGCGAACGCTGCATTTACGCCGCCGATGATTCCACGACAACAGAAGCGATCGCGGCGCTTGGTAAGTCGGAGGCCGCGCGCGCTCAAAACGCGGGCGCGCTTCATTTTATAGATAAGCGTGCGACTTATGTTCCGTCAGGGCGATTTGACCCCGACGCAATGATCGGGTTTCTCGACAGAGCGGAGACGGAAGCCCTATCCCAGGGATTCTCAGGGTTGCGATACGCCGGTGATATGACGTGGGCGCTGGAAACTGAAATTGAAGCCGAGCGTCTTATTTCCTACGAGGCCAGGCTTAATCACTTTGTTTCGGGTCGCCGCGTTGTCATTCTTTGCCACTATTGTCGTACTCGCTTCGATCCGGCCCTGCTCCACGACATTCTTCGCGCCCATCCCACAATCATTATGGGTGAAGATGTCTGGTCAAATCCATACTTCGAACCACCAGAGCTTTTACTCAATCCCGAGAAAGAGGTTGCTCTTGAATTCAAGCGGCGCCGGGTCGACTGGTGGATTGAACGACTGCGCAGCGTCATGGCCGCCGAGCAGGAGCGTATCCGAACCGAGGCTGCGTTACGCGAAGCGCGCGATGCGCTTCTCAGAATTTCACGGGCAACCACAATGGGAGAAATTGCAGCCTCGATTGCTCATGAAATCAATCAGCCTCTCACAGCCATGGTGACGCACGCTGCTGCGGGTCAGCGGTGGCTTGCCGGAAATCCCCCCAACCTCGATGAGGTTCGCGGCATATTGGACCAGATCTCGCGGGATGGTCATCGTATGTCAGAGATTATTCAACGCATTCGGAGATTGTTAGAGAAGCGGGAGACCGAGTTTACACAAATAGACGTGAATGGCTTGGTCGGGGAAGTGCTCAAGTTGGTCGGGCAAGAGCTGCGGGATAATAAAATCATTGTCAGGACAAATCTCGACATGAACGCCGCGCCGATCATGGGGGACCGGGTCCAGCTTCAGCAGTGCCTTCTGAACTTGATTGTCAACGCAGTCGAGGCGATGACCGACGTTCCCGAGGTTGCACGACGGCTGAGCGTGAACACGGCCACCGAAGGCGGCGAAGTTGTTATTGCAGTTGAGGATACCGGGCCTGGAATTTCACTGAAGAACGCCGACCAGTTATTCGATCCGTTTTTTACAACAAAGAAAGGCGGTATTGGCCTGGGCCTTTCGATTTGCCGCTCCGTCATTGAAAGTCACGGCGGTCAGATTGTGATGAAATCCGCAGTGCCGCGCGGCGCGATTTTTCAACTGCGCCTTCCCACCATCGCACCGAAGCCCCAATAATGGAACCGCGGCCCGTAGTCATAGTGATTGACGACGATGCTTCGGTTCGCGCTGCGATTAACAGCTTACTTATGTCAGTCGGGCTCGACACAAAACTGTTCGCGTCAGCGCAGGAGTTTCTCGCCAGCAAGCTTCCTGATGCACCCACATGCATCATCAGCGACATTCGTCTGCCTGGGTTGAGCGGTCTGGACTTACAGAAGGAACTGGCGAGGACACATGTGGACCTGCCCATCATCATATTAACCGGCCACGGGGACATTCCCATGGCAGTACAAGCCATGAAGGCCGGCGCGATTGAGTTTCTCACAAAACCGTTCCGAGATCAGGACCTTCTCGACGCCGTTCATGCAGGCCTAGATCGCCATCGCAGCCGGCGCAAAGATGGGGCTGCTGTCGCGGACATCAGAAAACGGTTCGACGGGCTTACATCGCGAGAGAAGGAAGTTATGAAGCTCGTCGTCACAGGGCTTCTCAACAAGCAAATTGCCGCCAGGATTGGGGTGAGCGAGGTTACGG
>JAEUKM010000229.1 GCA_016793085.1 Rhodospirillaceae bacterium | reverse complement strand
CCATGCCGGGCGTGAAGGCACGGTAAGCGTTCAGCACCGTGTCGCGCGCCTCGGGCCAGGCGATCTTGCGGTCTTCCTTCTGCGGCAAAGGCGCGTTGCGGTCCCAGTAGTCCAGCTTGTCCTTGCCGAACCACTTGGCCTTCAGGCTGTAATAGCGGTGCGCGGTGCCGGCGAAGGACTCTTTCGCCGCCGTCACCAGGGCCTGGACCACCTCGTCTTCCACCAGGTTGCCGAGGTTGCGCGAAGAAACGGGGCGCGGATACTTCCGCCACTCGTCCTCCACCGCTTTGTCTTTCGCCAGCGTGTTAGTGATGAGCGTGAACAGTTGCGCTTTTTCTTCCAGCGCAGCGCCCACGGCCTTGGCGGCGACTTTCCGCTTCTCGCCCGAGGGATCCGACAACTGGTGCAAGGCTTCCGTCAGCGTCACCTGCTTGTCGCCGACCTTGCAGCGCATGGCCGCCAGCGTTTCGTCGTACAGGCGCACCCACGAGGCGCGGCTGGTGATGGATTTATCCAGGAACAGCTTTTCCAGATCGTCCGACAGTTCATGGTCGCGGAACACGCGCAGGTCGCGCACCCACGGCGCGTACTTCGCAGCCGATGGATGACGCATCTTCTCGGCCAGAGTCTTCTCGTCCAGCCGGTTGATCTCCAGGGTGAAGAACAGCGTGCGCCCGCCCAGCACAGTCAGGGCATCGCTGGTGTCCTGATAGAACTTGCCGCGCTTGGGGTCGGCCACGTCGACCGACTGATACAGTTGCGCGTAGCTGCCGATTTTGCCCAGGATTTCACCGATGGCTTCGTAGTCGGCGATGGCCAACCCGAAGGCGGCGCCATCGAGCGCCGCCACCTGCCCGCGGTGCTTTTCAAAAGCCGCGATACGCGTTTCCGCCGCCACTAGGTCGGCCTTCAGGTCGGCGCCGTCGGGGGCGCTGTAAAGATCGGCCAGGTTCCATTCCGGCAAGCCCCCCAGCGGCGCGCCCGGCCCGGTTTTCGCATCGTCCTTGCGGACGCGGCGGTCGAACGGGCGGGCATTGGAAACACTTTTCATGGGGGAAACCTCGTGCGGCTGGCTTTTCATCATATAGGGGCCGCTCGTTGATATAGGGGCCTTTGGGCAGGCCGCCAACAGCCATTCTCTCGCGCCTGTTGCTTGAAAAAGCCCGTATCTAGCCCGAAAATAGGTTGATATAGCTGTGCTTACCTCTGGGGAGGGGTAAACCGCGTGACAGATTCACTTAACGCCGTCGATACGGCCACCGTCAAAAGCCTGCCGGGCATGTTCTTCGAACAGGCCGGGCGGCACGGGCCGAAGAATTTTCTCTGGGCCAAGCGCGGCAGCGACAAATACGAGCCCCAGACCTGGGCAGCCATCGACGCGCAGGTGAAAGCCTGCGCCGCCGGCCTGAAGGCCATGGGCGTGCGCCACGGCGACCGCGTGATTATCGTCTCGGAAAACCGCCCGGAATTTTTCGTGGCCGATCTGGCGGTCATGGCCATCGGTGCGGTGTCGGTGCCCACCTACACCACCAATACCGCCTTCAACCACCTGCACATCATCAACGACAGCGGCGCCAAGGTGGGCATCGTCTCGACACCGCAGCTCGCGCGCCATTTCGTCGCGGCAGTGATGGAAGCCAACCACAAAGTCACGGTCGTGGTGATGGACGAGCCCGACAAGGTGATGAAGTCGGACACCGAGATCAAACCCTGGGCCGAACTGATGGCCGCGGGCCAGAACGCTGCTCAGCCGACGGAAACCGCGAAGCTGCAACGCACCGATCTGTGCTGCATCATCTACACGTCGGGCACCGGCGGCGTGCCCAAGGGCGTGATGCTCAGCCACGGCAATATTCTCGCCAACTGCTACGGCGCGACGGACCTGATCAAGACGCTGGGTATCGACGACGAAGTGTTTTTGTCGTTCCTGCCGCTCAGCCATTCCTACGAGCACATGGGCGGCCAGTTCCTGCCCATCTCGCTGGGTGCGCAGATCTACTACGCCGAGCGCGTGGAGACGCTGCCCACCAATATGCTGGAATGCCGCCCCACCATCATGACGGCGGTGCCGCGCCTGTACGAAAGTATGCGCCTGCGCATCCTGCAGGGCCTGAAGCGCCAGAAGCCCTTCCAGCAGAAGATGTTCAACATGGCGCTTACGCTGGGCATTAAGAACTACGAAACGCCCGAGCAGATGACGCTGTGGGATAAAATCCTCAACTTCATCGCCGACAAACTGGTGCGCAGGAAAATCAAGGACCGCTTCGGCGGGCGCTTGAAGGCCATGGTCTCGGGCGGCGCGCCGCTCAACTACGACGTCGGCGTGTTCTTCATCGCGCTGGGCGTGCCGCTGCTGCAAGGCTACGGCCAGACCGAAGCGGCCCCCCTCATCAGCGCCAATCCACCCAAGCGCGTGAAGCTGCGCACGGTGGGCCCGCCGGTGAAGGGCGTGGAGGTGAAAATCGCACCCGACGGAGAAATCCTGGTGCGCGGCGAAATGGTGATGAAGGGTTACTGGAACGAGCCCGACTCTACCCTTGTCGCCATTGATTCCGAGGGGTGGCTGCACACGGGCGACATCGGCCACCTGGACGAAGATGGCTACATCGAGATCACCGACCGTAAGCGCGACATTATCGTCAACTCCGGGGGCGACAATATCTCGCCGCAGCGCGTGCAGGGTGTGCTGTGTCTGGAGGAATGCGTCGCCCAGGCCATGGTCTA
>JAEUKM010000366.1 GCA_016793085.1 Rhodospirillaceae bacterium | reverse complement strand
AGCGCCACGATATGATCCTGGTGTGAGTGCACGCCGCCCGGCGAAATCAGGCCTAGCAGGTGCGCGGTGCCGCCGCTTTTCTTCAGGGCGGCGATGAACGCTTGCAGCGCAGTGTTCTTGCCCAGCGATCCGTCGGCCACGGCGGCGTCGATGCGGGGCAGTTCCTGCATCATCACCCGGCCTGCACCGATGTTCATGTGACCCACTTCGGAATTGCCCATCTGGCCGGTCGGCAAACCCACATCGAGCCCGCTGGTTTCCACCAGGGCATGGGGGTAGGTGGCCAGGAACCGGTCCCAGTTGGGCGTGTGGGCGAGGGCTATTGCATTGTCCTCGCGCGCTGTCCGATGGCCCCAACCGTCGAGGATGCACAGAATCAGCGGTTTGGGGCGGGCGGAGACGGGTGCGGCGGTCATGGGGCCATGAATATAATTGCGGGTTCGGCGCGGGGCCATGCATCTGGCTTGCTTGTGCGCGCAGGCCGGCCGTAAATCAATAGCAAAAAGCTATTATATTTCAATTTGTTGGCGGGCATTTTGAAATGCCGCAAAACGCGTTCCCGGCCTTGCGCTGCCCCCTCCGATAGTCGATATATGCCCGTGAGAGGCTGGCGGTGGACGGAAACCTCGCCAACCCGGTCAGGTCCGGAAGGAAGCAGCCGTAACGAGCGTCGCCGGGTCGCCGTTCAGTCTCTCGCCTTACTAAAAAGGCAGGCACATAGGGCTTATGACCGACGCTGCATCCGACAAAGGCGCTGCCGACTATCGGGTGCTGGCCCGCAAATACCGTCCCACGCGCTTCACCGATCTGATCGGTCAGGACGCGGTCGTCCGCACTCTCACCAACGCCATCACCTCGGGCCGCATTGCGCAGGGCTACATGCTCACCGGCGTGCGCGGGGTCGGCAAAACCACCACCGCCCGCCTGATTGCCCGCGCGCTCAATTGTATTGGGCCCGACGGCAAGGGCGGCCCCACGCCCGAGCCCTGCGGCGTGTGCGTGCATTGCACCTCCATCGCCGAGGACCGCCACGTCGATGTGCTGGAAATGGACGCTGCCAGCCGGACGGGTATCGACGACATCCGCGAGCTGTTGGACGGCGTGCGCTACCGGCCCACCTCGGCGCGCTACAAGGTCTACATCGTCGACGAAGTACACATGCTGTCGGAAAAGGCCTTCAACGCGCTGCTGAAGACGCTGGAAGAGCCGCCGGCCCATGTGAAGTTCATTTTCGCCACCACCGAAATCCGCAAGGTGCCGGTGACGGTGTTGTCGCGCTGCCAGCGGTTCGACTTGCGGCGCATTGAGTCGGAAGACCTGGCCAAATTGTTCGCGGGCGTGGCCGAAAAAGAAGGCGCCAAGGTCGAGCCGCAAGCTTTAAGCCTGATCGCCCGCGCCGCCGATGGCTCGGCCCGCGACGGGCTCTCGATTTTGGATCAGGCGATTTCGCAAGCCTCGGGCGGTGGCGATCCCACCGTCACCGAACAGGCGGTGCGCGACATGCTGGGCCTGGCCGACCGCGCCCGCGTGTTCGATCTGTTCGATGCGGTGATGAAGGGCGACGTGAAAGCGGCCCTGGCCATGATGCACGATCAGTACGCGGCGGGTGCGAACCCCATCGTCGTCGTGCAGGACTTGCTGGAACTGGTGCACTGGCTGACGCGCGTGAAGGTATCGGTGGAAACCGCGCGCGACCCGGGCCTGGCTGAGACCGAGCGCACGCGCGGCCTCGACATGGCCAAGGGTTTATCGGTCGCTGTTCTGTCGCGCGCCTGGCAGATGTTGCTGAAGGGCATAAGCGAGGCGCGCACCGCGCCCTTACCCTTACAGGCCGTGGAAATGGTGCTGATCCGGCTGGCCTACGCCGCCGATCTGCCCACACCGTCCGATGCCCTGAAAACATTGCAAAGCGGCGGGGCCGTGTCCGCCGGTGGAGCGAAGGCATCGGCGCCTTCACCCTCGCCGCCCGCGCCGCGCGCCATGGCGGTCGGCATGACGACGGTCGCATCAACGCCTGCGCCGCAAGCGCGCGCCGTGCCCGAACCCGTCGCTTCACAACCGGCCGAGGTTGTGGCGCTCAAGTCCTTCGCCGACGTGGTGGCGCTGTTCAAGGCCAAGAACGAAGTGGGCCTGTGGGCTTCGTTGTCCCGCAGCGTGCACCTGGTGCGCTTCGAGGACGGCCGCATCGAGTTCAACCCCGGCAACGCCCCAGCCGATCTGGCGGGCCAAGTGGGCAAGAAACTCACGCAATGGACGGGCCAGCGCTGGGTCGTCAGTGTTTCGAATGCCGTTGGCGAGAAGACCTTGCACGAACAGGAAGAAGATCACGTCAAGCAGGACCCGCTGATCAAGTCGCTGCTGGACGCGTTTCCGGGTGCGAAGATCGACCGCATCACCCCGGCGCAAGATTAGTTTCATTTTTAACTGGACCGAGATGGAGATCAGCCGATGAAGAACATCGGGCAGATGATGCAAAAAGTGCAGGAAATGCAGGCGCGCATGGGCGAACTGCAACAGAAACTCGCCGACATGAGCGTGGCCGGGGCCGCGGGCGGCGGCATGGTCAACGCCACGGTGAACGGCAAGGGAGAACTACGCGGCCTGAAGATCGACCCCTCGCTGATCAATCCCTCGGACAAGGAAATGCTGGAAGACCTGATCGTCGCCGCCGTCAACGACGCGCGCGGCAAGGCTGAAGCGACCGCACAGGCCGAGATGGGCAAGATCACCGGCGGCCTGCCGCTGCCGCCCGGCTTCAAGCTGCCGTTTTGAATTTGTAGCCGGTTTCTTTTCCTCCCCCAGGAAGGGGGAGGTCAGGTGGGGGTGTTTCCAGTTTGATAAGTATGCTGCAAGATCGTAAACGACCCCTCCCTAACCCTCCCCTTTCCGGGGAGGGGAAAGAATGTCGCTAGGAGCACTATCTTGGCCGGGCAAGAAATCGAGGCGCTGATCCGGCACTTGTCGAAGTTGCCGGGCCTGGGTCCGCGCTCGGCCCGGCGCATCGCGCTCGCTCTGCTGAAAAAGCGCGAAAGCGTGCTGGACCCGCTGATGCGCGCCATGCAGACGGCGGCCGAAACCGTGCGCATCTGCCGGACGTGCGGCAATTACGACAGCCAGGACCCCTGCGCCATCTGCACCGACACGCGCCGCGACGGCGCCATGGTGTGCGTGGTGGAAGGCGTGTCCGATCTGTGGGCGCTGGAACGCACGGCGTCCTTCAAGGGGCGCTATCATGTGACGGGCGGATTGCTTTCGCCCATCGACGGCATCGGGCCCGACGATCTGAAGATCGACCGGTTGCTGGCGCGCGTGAACAGCGGTGCGGTGAAGGAAGTGGTACTGGCCTTAAGCGCCACCGTCGACGGCCAGACCACCGCGCACTACA
>JAEUKM010000353.1 GCA_016793085.1 Rhodospirillaceae bacterium | reverse complement strand
GGGCCGCGGCTTAACGGGGCTTGGGCGGACAACCAATGCTCGGACAGCGGAACACCCAGCGTGGTCGGCCTTGCACGCACTTGTGACCGGTGCAAAGGATGACGGGCTGTTTTGGGGGAGAACCGCAGATGATCCAGCCATCATCGATCCAGCCATGGACCTCGACTTGTATACAGGTTTACACGCACTGCGTGAACAGCCTGACCACGCGCGCCGACGCCATGGCATTGGTGAACAAGAGCGTGGACCGCTGGCTGCAACTGGCCAAGAGCAGCGCGCGCATGAGCGGCGGCGGCAAGCAACTGATGCTGTTCCCCGAATTTGCCCTCACCGGTTTTCCGCTGCACGAAACCGCCGCCGAGTGGATTGAGAAAGCTTGCATTGAAATTCCGGGGCCCATCACCGAGCGCTTCCAGAACGCCGCGCAGGAATTGAAGTGTTACTTCGGCTTGAACGCCTACGAGCGCGACGCCGAGTGGCCGGGCCGCTACTTCAATTGCAGCTTCATCATCGGCCCCAGCGGCGACATTCTGATCAAATACCGGCGCATCAACACGGTCCACACCGGCAGCCCGCATGACTTTATGGATAAGTACCTGGCGAAATACGGCATTGAAGGCACGTTCCCCGTCGCTAGGACCGAACTGGGTAATTTGGCGATCATGCCGTGCGGCGAGATCATGTACCCCGAGGCCGCGCGCATGTTCATGTTCCGAGGCGCTGAAGTGCTGCTGCACCCCACCTCCGACCACGGCCTTGAGGACAAATGGGGCTGGGAATCGGCCAAGAAGGTGCGCGCCGCCGAGAACATGATGTACCTGATTTCGTGCAACGCCACGGGTCAGGTCGGCACGTACATCCCCGAAGGCCAGACCATGGGCAACTCGAAGATCATCGATTACAACGGCATGGTGTTGGCCAAAACCGGCGGCCCCGGCGAAAGCACCACGGCCTCGGCGCTGATCGACGTGGAAGCCTTGCGCCGCGCGCGCCTGCAGACAGGCGCCGGAAACCGCCTGCTCCGCCAGCGCCTGGAAATTTACCGCCCGCTCTATAACGCCAGCACGTTCTACCCCGCCAACCAGTTCGCCGATACGCCCATGGATTCCAAGGCGCGCATCATGGAAATCCAGGAACTGGCCTTGAAGAACATGGAGAAAGCAGGCGTGATCACTTACCCTGCGGGCACAACACGAACAGCCGCAGAGTAAAATGCAAAATCCGACTGAAACCACCCCAGGCTACCGCCGCTATCTCCTGGGGCTGATGCTGGTCTGCCTGATCGTCAACTTCATCGACCGACAATTGCCCGCGATTCTGTTGCCGGAAATCAAGAAAGACCTGCAACTCTCCGACACCGAACTGGGCTTCATCACCGGCCTCGCGTTCGCCATTTTCTATTCCACCGTCGGCATATTCGTCGGCCGCATCGGCGACACCTTCAGCCGCCGCAACGTGCTGGCCACGTGCATTGCATTGTGGAGCCTCGCCACCGCCGCCTCGGGGGCCGCGAATAATTTCGTTCAGATGGCGGCGGCGCGGTTTGCTGTGGGCTTCGGCGAGGCGGGCTTGACGCCCATCGCCCACTCGCTCATCTCGGATTTGTACCCGCCCGGCAAGCGCGCCACCGCCATGGGCATCTACACGGCGGGCGTGCCGCTGGGGCTGCTGATCGCGTTTCTGGCCGGCGGGTGGATCACAGAAGCGTTCGGGTGGCGTATGGCGTTCTTTGCGCTCGGCCTGCCGGGCGTTCTGTTGGCGCTGGTGGTGTTTCTGACCGTGAAGGAAACACCGCGCGGCGGCATCGACCAGTTGGTCGACACGGGCAAGCCGCCGCCCTTCTGGCAAGTGTTCAAAACCCTCATCGCCATTCCGAGCTTCAGGCACTGCTGCCTGGGCACATCGTTCACCGGCATGGTCTACACCTGCATCCAGACGTGGGGGCCGTCGTACCTGTCGCGCTCCTTCGAGATGAGCATCGGCGAAATCGGCGCCTGGCTGGCGCCGACGACCGGCTTCGGCGGTATGCTCGGCACCATGATCGGCGGCGCACTGGCAGATAAGCTATCGCTGAAAAATCCGCGCTGGATGGGATGGGTGCCCGGCATCGCCACCGCTGTGGGCACGCTGTTCGGGGCTTTGGCTTTTTTCACGTATAGCTGGTGGCTCGCCATCATCCTGATCGCGATTCCGCTGATCCTGCTGCCCGTGCACCTGCCGGTGTACGGCACCATTCTGCAGGGCTTGGCCAGCGTGCGCATGCGCAGCTCCTTCCCCGCCATCTCGCTGTTCATTGCGGGCATGATCGGCCTTGGTCTCGGACCGCAGCTGGTGGGGGTCGCCAGCGATCTGGTGCGACCCTTCGCGGGCGAGGAATCGCTGCGCTATGCCCTGGCCATCATCGTCCCGGTGTTCGGCGTCTGGGCCGCGCTGCACTTCTATTGGGGCGGCAAATACATCGCAGCGGATTTCGCCAAGGCACGCGAACGCGGCTAGTTCAAACGCGCGGCAACCCTGAAGCCAATCACCACCAGACGCGTTCCCGGGACGGGATCGCCGCCGCGCGTCGTCACGCGCGTGTACCACTCCGCCGAACTGTAACCTGAACTGCGCAAGACACGGCGTTTACAATCGGACGGCGCGCCCTGGAGCGCCGTGCCGTCGCGTGGTGTGGCAGTTAAATCTTCAGTGCGGCAATCCAGCGCCCATTCCCACACGTTGCCGAGCAGATCATGCAGGCCGAAAGCATTGGCGGGAAACGCCGTCACCGGCGAGGTAAACGCATATCCGTCATCGCAATCGATGGCGCCGTAATCCGGGATAATTTTCAGGTAATTCCGGTCGCCCACATTGGCGTACTTGCAAGATTCCTCGGGCGCACCAGGCCATGGGCGCGGCTGCGCCGTTCCTGCGCGCGCCGCATACTCAAACTGCGCCTCGCTGGGCAGTGTGTAGTCGCGCTTGCCCCCGGACTTCCGGGTCAGCCAGGCCGCATAGGCCATGGCGTCCTCCCAAGCAATGCACACGACCGGGTGATCATCGGATTGCTTTGAACCGTCGGGCCATAACGGATCTTCCCAACTGACCTTCGCGGGGTCGCTGAGGCGCTTTTCCCATATCGAGCGGCAACGGCCATCCTGCCTGTACCCGGACTCGCGCACAAACGCTGCAAACTGTGCGCGCGTGATTTCGGTTTTAGCCAGCGCAAAGCGCGCAACCTTCACTTCAATTTCGGGCCCGCCCCAGCCGAACTTGCGGTTTTGGCTTTCGCTTTCAGGCGCGCCCATGACGAAGCGGCCGCCTGGAATAACCACCATTTCAGGGCACTCGGCGCAATCCTTGAAGGTTTGCGGACCTTGCCCCTCGGCCCTGGTGATGGCGCTGGCGGACAAGAGCATCAGCAGTGCGAGCACGCTGCGACGAATCATGGCGAACCTCCCCGTTCCTCGCCTAACATCATGAGCGGCGGCGGAAGGGCAGTCAAACAGGGGTTGCAAGATGCGGCATCGGTCTTACAGCGGCAAGGTTCTCTACATCACCGACGGCAAAGGCGAGATGGGCCGCGAGATGTTCTATGTCACGATCCAGCCTGACGGCACGCGCACCATGCGCGTCACCTGCGAGATGGACGACGACCGCCTGCTGCGCGACGTGGTGATGACGGTGGACGCTGGCTGGCAGCCGGTGGACGCCTTCGTGCGCCTGACGATTCAGGAAAAGCTGATCGGCACATCCTGGTTCCGCTTCACCGACGATACCGCCGAATGCCAGGCCTTCACCGCCAACGACGGGCGCATCAGCCAGAACATCGCAACACCGACGCGCACCACCAGCTTCGGCACTCACCCGGTGCACGGCGACGCCTGGGGGCTTGCCAAATTCAAAGAACGCGTGCCGGGGGGCATCATCGACCACCAGGGCGTCAGCTTCACCACTTCGCACAACCCCAACGGCGGTACCGGTCCGTACCTGATGCCTTCATCGGGCCGTTTGCGGCGGCGCTATATCGGCGTGGAAAGCATCACCGTGCCGGCGGGTACGTTCACCGGCCATCACTTCCAGATGCTGTTCAGCGATTATCCGCCCATCGACATCTGGGCGACGGATGGCGATTGCATTCCCATCCGGCTGCGCTGGGATTTGCTGAAGCAGACCTATGACCTGGTGGAACTGAAGGGCGACTGGCGCTGAGAAACGTACAGGCCCAGACATGCGGAACCCCGCGACGGGGGACGGCGCGGGGTTCGCAACATCACGCAGGCAGCAGGGGGAGGTGCTAACCGCGTGAGGGCAACTTGGGCAGGATGTTGGTGTCGTGCTTCATGAAATGGCTCTGGGCCACGGAACTGTGACCGGCGACGATAAGCGCCGAACCGAGCGCCAGACCAAGGATCACAAAACACTTTTGCAGAATGTTGATCATGGGGGCTGATCCAATCGTAAGTCGGGCGGCCTTGGCCGCGGCCCCATTTCGGACGTAAATGCTGAATCGTTCCTTAACGGGTTAACGCCGCCGGAAATCAAGGCCTTAGCCTGCCCTAGAAACGCGCGAAGCCGGCCACCGGTTCCACCAGCAGCGACTCGCCCACTACCTTGATTGAAATTACTCGGGAATTTTGGCGACGTTGATCTCGAACACCTCGACGATGCGCCCGTTGGGGTCAAACATCATCATGTTGCGCGACAGCCGCGAGCCCGAGAGCTTCGGATCAAACAGGATTTCAACGCCTTTGGCGCGGGCGCGGTTGGCGATTTCATCAATGTTCGCAACTCTATGTGGATGGATGTGGCTGCCGTGCACGCCGCGCTGGTTTTTCTGCTTGTCCGCATCTTTGCAAGCCGGCCCCTTGGGGTCGTCGATGCCCATGAAGGCCACGCGCCCGCCGATGATCTCGCCGCCCGGATAAACGCCCGAGCCTTTCATCACCACGAATCGCACCTTGGCATCGGGGCTGACGTTCAAGTACCGCGCGGCCCCCGCCGTATCCTGCAGGTG
>JAEUKM010000340.1 GCA_016793085.1 Rhodospirillaceae bacterium | reverse complement strand
CCGCAGGGTAGCGGCCCAGAAGCAGCAGCAACATCGAGCTGCCGATGAAGCTGCCGACCGCTAAGTATAGGATAGTGTTGTAGGAACCGGTTTCATCGAAGGCGAAACCAAATAACGGCGTGCCCACCCCGGCCGAGATTTTGAAAGTGGCGTAGATGCACGCATAAATAATGCCGTAGCGCTTTTGGCCGAAATACTGGCTGACCAGAAAGGCCATCAGGTCGAACTCGGCCCCCGCCGCAAGCCCGATCAAGAGCGCGGCCAGCAGTGCGCCCGGCGTGCCGCCGAAGCCCGTGGCCAGAATCAGGCATGAAATTGCGGGCAAGCTTAAAAGAACAAGGCCGACACCCGGCGCCCAGAAGCGGTCGATCAGATAGCCCGTGCCGATGCGCCCCACGATCACCGCAGCCCCGATGATGCCCGCGATCTGCGCCGCCGTCACCGGATCAAGCCCGCGGTCGGTCAGCATCGGCACCAGATGCGCGATCAGCCCCGCGATGCAAATGCCGATCATGAAAAAGACGATGTTCAGCGCCCAGAAGCGGTAGCCTTTCAGCGCGGTTTTGAACTCGATACCGCCGATCTCTTTCAAGGGGGCCGCGACGTCAGCCAGCTTCGCCGCGTTGCGCGGGGCGTTGCGGTCGTACAGGAGAAAATACACGGCCGGCAGTCCGATCAGGGCGGGCAGCAGCGCCAGCCCCACGAACGCCATGCGCCATCCGTACTCGCCGATGATCCAGGTGGCGTAAACCGGAAGCAACATCGCGCTGATGCCCGTACCCGACAGCGCCAGGCCCAGCGCACGGCCGCGGCCCGCATCAAACCAGTCCACCACCACACGCGTCCAGGTGATGGGCACCGTGCCCACACCCACAACCGCCGTGATGAACGCGACCAGATAGAAACTCCACAAGGGGCCGGTCGCAAGCCCCAGCGCCGCGTAGCCCAGGGCCGTGCCGACTACCGAGACCAGCGCCACCTTGCGCACGCCGTGGCGGTCGATCAGCAGACCCAGGATGGGCGCCGCCACCAGATTGCCCACGGTCATCCAACTATAGATGCCCTGCACTTCCGCGCGCGACCACCCAAAAGCCTCGGTGAGCGGCTTGGTGAAGGTGCCGATGCTGTAGATGGGAATGGCCGAGAGCCCGCAGGCCATGCCGATGGCCGCGACGATGATGATCGTCCAGCCCACGCGGAACTCGGACATCACCGCGGATGGCATTACCGCCTGCGCGTTCGTCTGCTCGGCCATGAAGACAGAATCCCCCAACAATGTAAGGGCCGGGCATTGAGGCCCGGCCCTCGCATCGCATCATGGCTGAAGTTATGCATCCGGCAACGGGGGATGAGTCGCCTTCCGCAGACTGGACATGTTTCAGACCTTAGGCGGCGGCTTTCAAGACCGCGCGATTGGCCTGAACAGCCTTCAGCAGATCGTCGATGCCGGCGCGCACGAAGCCCAAGGTGGCGTGATCGAGCTTGCCGTCCTTCAGCTTTTCATGCACGGCGGGCACCACGATCTGCGGGCGGATCAGCACGTGCGCGCCGATGGCGCCAAGCGTTTCGGTCAACTGAGCCTGGGCCCGCACACCGCCCGTGAAAGCGACGGACGACGTGGCGGTTAGAACAGGCTTGCCGTTGAAGGCCGATTTGCCATAGGGCCGCGAGGCCCAGTCCAGCGCGTTCTTCAGCACACCGCTGATGCCGTAGTTGTATTCCGGCGAGGCGATGACGACGCCATCGGCATTTGCAATGGCGGCGCGCAGGCGCACCACGGCATGGGGCGGTGTGGCGGTATCGATGTCTTCGCTGTACAGCGGAATATCGTTCAGCGGGACAATTTCCAGTACGGCGCGGTCGGCGATATCGGCCGCCACGGACGCCAGGATGGCGGTATTGAACGAATTCTGGCGCAGGCTGCCGGAAATGCCGATCAGGCGGGGTTTGGTGAATGTGCTCATGGTCGTGACTTTCTTATTGGGGTTTTGCTTATTGGGGTTTTGATGGTGGGAAACGCGGGCCGGATCGGGTCCGGCCCTGCTTCGCAGTGCTTCAGATGCGACGCTGCTTGGCATCGATGCTGAAGCCGCCGGCACCCAGGCTTGCGACCTGCAACAGGCCGCCGGCCAGGCCGATGTTCTTCAGGAAGTGGATCAGCTGGTTCTGATCACCGAAGGCGCTGTGGAACACCACAGCCGTCACCAGCGAGAAGCCCGCCAGCACCAGGGCGGCGATGCGGGTCTGGAAACCCACGATCAGCGCCAGGCCCAGGCCCACTTCAACCGCGACCGCACCGGCATAGGCCAGGACGGGGAACGGCAAGCCAGACGCGGCGATGTAGCCGATGGTGGGTTCGGCGGCGGCGATTTTGCCGAGACCGCTGAAGACGAAGATGGTGGCCAGGAACACGCGGCCGACGAGTGGCAGGGTGTCCTTCACCACTGACGATGTCGCGGCGGTTTCGGTAAGACGGTTCAGAGCAAGAGCAGTCATTGTCGTATCTCCTTCAAGGGCGCATCGCGTGTTGTGTGCGGCGGTGCGCGGGTTTGCGTTGATGGAGAGACAATGCGCCTCATCCGGATTCTGAAAAACCCGAATAAGATCGAAAATTATATACAACTATTTAGAATAGTTGATTCCGGGACTCAGGCGCATCCATAGGCCTAAGTTATTATAATTACTTTATAATCCGGCCTGGGCCGCGAACATGCGGATCAGCCACTGTCCAGCCGGTCCTGGCGGTGTGTCGGCGGGATAGATCACATCGATCGGGTAGGTTTCACTCACCCAATCGGGCAGTTTCAGCTTCACCAGCCGCTTGGCCGCGATATCCGCGCGCACCAGAGGTTCGGGCATGCTGCCCCAGCCCAATCCCGCTTTCAGCAGCTCGTGCTTGGCGCCGAGATCGGCCAGCCGCCACGTGCGATTGGCGATAACGGCGAAGTCCTGCCCCGCCGTCAGTTGCGAGCGGTCCGTCAGCACCAGTTGGATATGATCGCGCCCTGCCCCCGGTTTGTTGCGGCCCTTAGCCAGCGGATGTGTGGGCGCGGCCACGGGGATCAGGCTGACGGTGCCGATGGCCATGCGCTCCAAGCCCACGGCGCGAGTGTTCAAGGGCCCGCTGAGACCGATGGTCGCGCGCCGGTCCAGCACATACTGCGTGACCGCACCCAACGCTTCCACGTGCAGGCGCAGCGCCACGGTCGGGAACTCTTTCTGGAAGGCGGCCAGCGCCTCGACCAGGCGGCAGGGCGGGAAAATCACGTCGACGACGAGATTCACTTCCGCTTCCAGGCCGCTCAAGAGGCCCTTCACTTTCGCCCGCAGGCCGTCGATGCCGCTGGCGACATTGCGCGCCTCGCCCAGCACGGTTTTGCCGGCATCGGTCAGTTGCGGTTTACGTGTTGTCTCACGATCAAACAGCGTTAAGCCCAATTGCGCTTCCAGATTGGCGACGGCGTAACTGATGACCGAGGTGGCGCGATTCAATTTGCGACCGGCGGCAGCGAAACTGCCCGTATCCACCACGGTCAGGAACACACGCAGTTGGTCGAGGGTCGGCTGGCCGGGATCGCTCATGCCGGAATCCTTGTATGTCTGAGGGCAGACTATACAAGTTTATCGAATAGCACGGCCAGCGATTTTGCCCCCGGACATACAAAAGGCCGCCCGGACGGAACCGGACGGCCTTTTCTGATGCGGTTGGAAC
>JAEUKM010000252.1 GCA_016793085.1 Rhodospirillaceae bacterium | reverse complement strand
TGCTGCCCAGTTACCCGCCTTCTCCTGGCGCGAATCCCACCCGCTCATCATTGCCGGCGTCGCCATTTCCGGCGTGTGGCTGCTGATCTTCGCGGGCTACATCACCTTCACCATCAGCTGGCGCGAACTGTTCATGCTGCTGCCCGACCAGTTCGGCGGCTTCATCGGCATGCTGATCATGCCGCTGGCGTTCCTGTGGCTCCTGATCGCCTACCTCGACCGCGGCCGCCAATTGGCCCGCGAAGGCGAGGCCTTACGTCTGCATCTGGCGCAGTTGACCTATCCGTCCGAGCACGCAACGTCGCGCGTGGCCGAAATCACCGACGCCCTGAAGGCCCAGGCCCAGTTCCTGACCGACGCCAGCGACCATGCCGCGCGCCAGATCCAGAAGTTGCAGGCCAGCTTCGTGCGCGACACCGAAAAGCTCGCCACCTCCACCGGCATCCTGGAAGCCGGGGTGGCTAGTGCCGCCAACGCCGTGGCCGAGCAGGTCGACAAGCTCAAAACCATGATCGACACGTCCTCCGACGTGAACCTGAAAATCGAAGATGCGCTCCGCCGCCAGCAGGAGTTCATCCGCTCGTCCAGTTCCAAGACGTTGGCCGACGTGAACGCCATGGGTCAGTCGCTGTTGACGCACGTAAACAATCTCTCCGCCGCCACCGAGCGCGCCCGCGGCATGAGTGCGGCCATCGCCCAGCAGATGACCGACCAGGAAAAAGCCCTGGCGAAAGCAGGCGAAACCGCCAAGGCCTATGCGGAAGATATGTCCAAGGCCGTCGCGGCCAACTCGGAAAAGGTTGAGGATGCGGCCCGCCGCGCCGCCGACACCGTGGCCGACATTTCCGATACGCTGGTGGGCAAGGCCTCCAGCCTCGAAACCCTGTTCGACAAGCAGAAGAACGAACTGGCCGCCGCCGGTCAGCGCATCGAAGACCAGTCCACCAAGGTCAACACGCGCCTGGGCCAGCAGACCTCGGCCCTCGACCAGGTGATGGAGCGCGTGCTCAGCCGCGTGAAGATCGTGGAAGAGGCGCTGGCCATCCAGTCCAAGGAATTGAACGCGGCCTCGGACGGCGCCGTGAACAAACTGCGCGTCGTCGAATCCATGCTGAAGAAGCAGACCGACGGCGTCGGCGAAGCCGCGAGCCGTGTGGAAAACCGCCTGGCCGCCTCGGCCGACGAGTTCGCGCTGCGCTCGAAAGTGGTGACCGAGAAGTTCGACCGCGCCACGCAGGATTTGGAAAAAGCCACCAACATCGCCATCAGCCGCGCCGACGCCATGGGTCAGGCGTCCGACAACGTCATCCAGAAAATCGACACCGTGGGCGCGCGCGTGCGCGAACACGCCGAACAACTGGCCAACTCGGCCGGCCGCGCCGCAGCCCAGGCGGACAACATCCGCGACAGCTTGCGCCGCCAGAACGACGAACTGGAAATGGCCGCCAACACGCTGACCACGCACGTGAAGCTCAGCGAAACGGCGCTGTCACAACAGGCCCGCCAGATGAGCAGCACATCCGACCAGGTGCTGGCGCATGTGCGCTCCATGTCCGACATCCTCAGCCAGAATTCGTCGGAACTGATGCAGTTGTCGGCCCGTGTGACCAAGGAACTGGAATCGATCCGCGAGTCCCTGGAAGTCACCTCGTCGCGCGTGACCGATACCGTCAGCCACGCCGTCACCAAGACCAAGGACATGAGCCGTGAGATCGGCGGCGAAGTCTCTGCCTTGTCCACCGTGGCGCAAGCCGTCACCAAGGACATGCAGGGCATTCTCGATACGCTGGATGAGTCCAAAGACGCCATGCGCGGTGCGGCCGATGCGGCCTCCGCGCGCGTCAAGGACGCCTCGGAAAACTTCCTGCAGCAGGTGGCCTCCATCGATAAGGCGGCGGCCCACGCCACCGAAACCATGGCGATGGTTGGCGACGGCCTGCGTCAGCGCTCCGATGGCCTCGCGACCGCCACCGACGATGCGCAAACGCGCCTCAACGGCTTCCGCGATTCACTGCAAAAACTCATGCTGGACTTCGAGGATTCCACCAACCGGGGTGCAGCCCAGGTGAGTGTCGCCTCGGACAAGATGCGCCAGTCGCTGGGCGAGTTCGGCGATACGTCCGAGAAAATTGCGTCGGGCGTGCGTGGCACCGGCGAAGCGTTCCGCGTGCAGTTGCAGAACCTGGGCAAGTCCGCCGATGAGGCGGTGGCCCGCGTCGAAGTGGTGCTGAAGACGCTCCGCAAGCACGCCGAAAGCCTGGTGGAAGCCTCCAACGGCATCACCGAGCAAACCGGTAAGGCGGGCCAGATGTTCGCCCGCCAGGTCGACAGCCTGCTCACCACTTCCAGCAAGGCGGTGGATACGGCCAAGCAGCTCGATGAAGCGGCCGACAAGGCCAATACGGCCAAGTTCCTGGAGAACACGGGCTACGTCATCGAGCAGTTGCACTCCATGGCGGTGGACATCTCGCGCATCTTCCAGCCCTCCGTGGAAGAAGAGTTGTGGAAGCGTTACCACAAGGGCGACCAGGGCGTGTTCCTGCGCCACATCACCAAGACCTTAAGCCGCCAGAAGTTCGACGCCATCCAGAAGAAGTACCAGACCGACGAGAAGTTCCGCGCCTACGTGGTGAAATACCTGCGCGAATACTCGGCCCTGGTGAAGCACGCCCGCGCCACCGACCGCGCCGAAGTGCTGACCACTACGTTCTCCACCTCCGACATGGGCAAGCTGTACATGATCCTGTCGAAGTCCATGGAGACGGCCTCGATGGATGTTCCAAACTAAAGCGCGCCGAACTAACTCTGGTTGTCATTCCCGCGCACGCGGGAATCCATCTCTGTATAAGACCTGAGGCCTAACTTGCCCTGGACCCCCGCTGGAGTTTACGCTTCGGTCGCGCTTCGCGCGAACCGGGGCGCGGGGGTGACATGTCAGTTTCATCTGCAACACGCAGCGTTTTGAACGCCGCCAGCGCGCGGTCGCGCCCGGCGTTCAGGCTCACCACGGGTATCGGGTACGTGCGCCCCAGCATCACGCCTGCGTCTTTTAAAACGCCCTCAGGCGCGTCCCAGGGCTTGTGCAGCCATTCATCGGGCAGCCTGGCGATCTCGGGCACCCAGCGGCGCACATAAGCCCCGCCAGCATCGAATTTCAGGCCCTGCAGCACGGGGTTGAAGACCCGGAAGTAGGGCGCGGCATCGGTGCCGCAGCCCGCCACCCACTGCCAGCTTGTTGAATTGTTGGCGAGATCCGCGTCCACCAGCGTGTCCCAGAACCACGCAGCCCCCGCCTGCCAGGGCTGCAACAGGTGCTTCACCAGGAGCGATGCGGCAATCATGCGCACGCGGTTGTGCATCCAGCCGGTGGCCCACAATTCGCGCAAGCCCGCATCGACGATGGGATAGCCGGTGAGGCCCCGTTGCCAGGCGCGCAGCAGTTTCGCATCGGCCTTCCAGGGGAACGCCTTGAATTCGGGCCGCAGCGGTTCGTCGGGCAGGACGGGGAAGTGATAGAGCAGGTGATAAGCGAACTCGCGCCATACCAGCTCTTTCAAAAACGTGGCCGTGCCGCTGGTCTGCTCGCGGGCGAGTGTCGCGTGCCAGATGTGATGCGGGCTGATCTCGCCGAAATGCAGATGCGGCGACAGGCGCGAGGTGAGGGCCTCGCCCGGCACATCGCGGCCCTTGGCGTAGTGAGCTACGGCGTTGTCCAGAAATTGGCTAAGACGCTTTTTGGCCGCTGCTTCGCCTGGGCTCCAGGCCGCACGCAGGCCGCCCGCCCAGTCGGGCTTTGTGGGCCGCAGGTTCCACGCCTCAAGGGCATCGCTCGCCGGTTGTTGCGGGATACTCACCAGCTTTTTGGGGGCTGCCAGCGGCGTACGCGGGGGCGGGGCGTTCAGCACGGCTTTGTGAAACGGCGTGAACACCTTGAAAGGCGTCTCGCTCTGGGTGCGGATTTCCCACGGTTCGAATAACAAAGCGCTGTTGAAGCTTTGCACGTCGATGTGCCGCGCTTTCAATGCGGTTTTGATGTCTTTATCGCGTTCAATGGCCGCCGGCTCGTAACAGCGGTTCCAGTACAGCGCATCCGCGCCCGTTTCTTTGATCAACGCGGCCAAAACGTTTGCGCTGTCGCCTTGCCGCAAGATCAGCGGTGCGCCCAGCTTTGCCAGCGATGCTTGCAACGCCGCCAGCGCACCATGCAGCCACCAGCGTGAGGCCCCGCCCAAAGGCCAGGGCGCATCGGCGGCATTGTCCAGAATGTAGACCGGCGCCACCGCGCGTCCCGTGGCGGCCGCGGCGTGCAGCGCCGGATTGTCGGCCACGCGCAAATCCTGGCGGAACCAGACGATGATGGGAGGTGGAGAGGTGGCGGGCATGTACCTTGTACGCACCACTGCCGCGCACGGATTTTTGCCATGCGTCCTCCAGCGCCAAGGCTTCGGAGGATATTCCGCACTCGCTTCCGCGAGCGCAGAATGGTGGGCGATACGCATAGCTTCCGTTGCGCTTCAGCGCCTACGGAAGCTTGCGCAATTTCACGGTCAAACCCCAAGAACCTAAAAGCCACTGGCAAAACTGGATGCTGCCAAGTGAAAATGGTGGGCGATACTGGGATTGAACCAGTGACCCCACGCGTGTGAAGCGTGTGCTCTCCCGCTGAGCTAATCGCCCTTGAACCATTTCAAGGCCCGGCACAGGAAGGCCAGGGAGGGGACATACGGCAAAGCAGTGCTGGCCCCGAAAGGAGGCAGGTTCTTAAGGCGGTAGGCGCTGCCTGTCAAGCAAACCCGCTCTGGCGCGGCGTCCGGGGGCCATTCTTAAGCTATTGTAACCCCTTGGCTTTTTGGGCATGGATCGCTTTATAAAGCGCCCAGGCCGTGGCATCTTGCGGCTCAACGAACACTTAAGCCCG
>JAEUKM010000237.1 GCA_016793085.1 Rhodospirillaceae bacterium | reverse complement strand
TTGGCCTTGCGCGCGGCGCGCGCCGCCACGGGCCGCGAGAAAATCGCCGTGTTCGCCAACGCGCACCACGGCCTGCACGACTTCGCCCTGATCAGCGAGAGTACCGCGCCCGTGCGCGCCGCCAACGACGCCACCGTGCGCCGCAAGGTGCACATCGGCGCGGGCATTCCCGCCGCCGTGGACGATTGCGTGATCGTGCTGCCGTATGGTGAACCGGCTGCGATCGACTGGATCCGCTCCTACGCCGGGCAGCTCGCGGGGGTGATCGCCGAACCGTTCCCGTCTCTGGCGCCATCACTCGACCATGGCCCGTGGCTCAGCGATGTACAGGCCGTGTGCCGGGCGACGCATACGGTTTTCATTCTCGATGAAACCTACACGGGCTTCCGGCTGGGCTACGGCGGCGCGCAAGGGCTGCTGGGCCTGAAGCCTGACTTGGTCACCTACGGTAACGCGCTGGGCGGCGGGCTCTCCATCGGCGCCGTGGCCGGGCAGGCTGACGCCATGGCGGGCTTCGGCAGCGCCACGCGCGAACAGCGTATTTTCAACGGCACCACGCATACGGGCAATCCGCTCAGCACGGCGGCGGCCATTGCCGTGCTGGAGGTTTTGCTGACGCACCGCGACGAGGTCTATCCGCAGCTCAACCGCGCTGCCGCCGATTTGAAAACAGCCTTCGACGAGGCGGCGCGCAACGCCGGAGCGGCGGCCACACTGTCCTGCGCGGGGTCGATCTTCGCGATTACATTCAAGCCCGGCTTTGAAGCGCAGGAGCGCGCCTTCTACCGCGGCCTTTTCGAGCGCAAGGTCGTGGTGCATGCCTCCAGGCGCTGCTTTCTCTCCACCGCGCACACGGTGGCGGACATTCAGGCTTTATCTACAGCGTTCCATGAATCGCTCGCCGCAGCAGCAGCGTAAAAAACAAATCCAAGCCGAAACTCTACGGACTCTTGAGCGTTACGCGCTCATCCGGGCCTGGCGCATGTCCCGCCCCGGGGGGGCCCCGAACAGGCGGCAGTATTCGCGCGTGAACTGGGGAACGCTTTCATACCCGACAGCGTAAGCCGCCGATGCAATGCCGGCGCCTTCGGCCAGCATCTGCCGCCGCGCCTCGATCAGACGTAGCTGCTTCTGGAACTGCAGGGGCGAGAGGGTCGTGACCGCACGGAAATGCTGGTGGAAGGAAGATTCGCTCATCCCCGCCACACCGGCCAGTTCCTCGACCCGGATGGCGCGGGTGAAATCCCGCCGGATCATGGAGACGGCGCGGGCGATGCAATGGGCATGGCTGTCGGTCGAGCCAAGACTGCGGATGGCCCCGCCGTGCCGTCCCGTGAGCAGCCAATAATGGATTTCACGCAAGAGCTGGTCGCGCAACACCGGCAGAGCGGCAGGGCGGTCCAGCAGCCGCATCAGCCGCAAGGCTGCGTCGGCGACGTCCGCATCGGTCGGTTCCACCCGCACGGGGGCGTCATCGGGGGATGGGCGCGCGGCGTCGACCTTGAGGTCGCGCAACACCGCAGGATCGAGTTCCAGTACCAACGAGTAATAGGGCGCGGCGGGGCTGGCCTGAAGAATCTGGCTGACGGTCGGCACGTCGGCGGAAACCAAAAGCGATTCACCCGGACCGTACTCGAAACTTGCGGAACCGGTCGTCACCCGCTTGCGCCCTTGCAGAAGCATGGCCACCAGAGGTTTGTTGACCGCCACCTGCAGTTCGCTGGGGCGAACGGCGCGGATTGCCATCAATCCCGGGATCGGCGTCTGTGCCACGCCCAACCGGTCGGCATGGGCATCGGCATGGCGGCGAACAAGATCGAGAAGCGGCTGGGTCATAGCCGCATAGTGCGATGACTTGGTCTTTTAAGCAATAATTCTTATCGGATCAGGCAATGAAAATGCTTTAAATTGGCAATTTTATCGTATTTTTTCGGAGAAATAGATAATTTTACAAGAGAAACAGGCAACAC
>JAEUKM010000205.1 GCA_016793085.1 Rhodospirillaceae bacterium | reverse complement strand
CCGTAACTGCCCTTGCTGGTGGCGTTTACTGGTTTGGTCTGCGGGGAGATCGTCAATCGAGTCCGGCGTCATCTGAGCGCAAAGTTCTCTATTACCGCGATCCCATGGGTGGCGCGGATAAATCGTCGGTGCCCAAGAAAGATTCGATGGGCATGGATTATATCCCAGTCTATGCCGACGACCTTCAAAAACCTGCTCCACCAGCGGATGATCGCGGTCGGCTGCTCTATTACCGCAACCCGATGGGGCTTCCTGACACATCGCCCATTCCGAAGAAGGATTCGATGGGGATGGACTACATCCCCGTTTATGAGAAAGAGATTTCTACGCCGGGTACGGTGCAAGTGGACACGGCGCGGCTCCAGCGTGCGGGTGTGCGCACCGAAGCCGCGAGTCTCAGAAACGTGGCAAATGAAATACAGGCCACCGGGGTCGTCGCACTAGATCAATCGCGGCTTGCGGTGGTCGCGCCGCGCGTCGAAGGCTGGATTGAGCACGTTTACGTTGGCGCGCCGGGCTTAAGCGTACAGGCCGGTCAGCCACTTGTCGAAGTCTATAGCCCGGAGTTGGTTCAGCTTCAGGACGAGTATCGACTCGCTCACGAGGCAGGCGGCGCGAGCGCAGCGGCAACATTAGCAGGCAGTGCGCTCAAGCGCCTCGAAAATCTCGGCATAACCGCCTCGCAGGTTCGCGACATCGCTGCAGGTCGTTACGACCGGACTCTAAAGCTGAGTGCGCCGATTTCAGGTATTGTGCTGAAGAAGAACGCCGTTCTCGGGCAACGCTTTATGCCCGGTGAACAGCTTTATGAGATCGCCGATCCAAGTTCCATGTGGGTTGTTGCCAAGGTGTTCGAGCACGATCTGCCCGCACTCCGTACAGGCTCTCCGGCAATTATCGCCGTTAGCGCGCTTCCGAACCGAACCTTCGAAGGTACGATTTCCTTTGTTTCTCCGCAGATCGATATTGGCACGCGCACCGCTGATGTGCGCATCAATGTAGCGAATGCGGACGGGGCATTGCGGGCGGATATGTATGCGACGGTGCGTATCCCGGCGCCAGCGGCAAGCCCGGTGGTCGCGGTTCCCAATTCCGCGATCATCGACAGCGGAACACGTCAAGTTGTGCTGGTTGCCAAAGGAGATGGCCGGTTTGAGCCGCGCGCCGTAACGCCCGGTGCCCGCAACGGCGGCTTTACCGCGATTACGGAAGGACTGAAGGAAGGAGAAGACGTTGTCGTAGAGGCGGCATTCCTTATCGACGCAGAAAGTAACCTGCGGTCCGCCTTACAGTCTATCTCCGGCCCACCGCCGGCGGCAGCGGAGCCCAAGCCATGATCGGGGCAATTATCCGCTGGTCGGCCCGCAATCTCGTCATGGTGGGGCTGCTGGCGGCGGCACTGGCGGCCGGGGGCGCCTATGCGATTACCCGCATTCCGCTCGACGCAATTCCCGACTTGTCGGATACGCAAGTCATTATCTACACGGAATACCCCGGCCAGGCACCGCAGGTCATTGAGGATCAGATCACGTATCCGCTGACTTCGGCCATGCTGAGTGTGCCGCGGACCAAGGCGGTGCGCGGCCTCTCCTTCTTTGGCGTCTCGTTCGTCTATGTGATCTTTGAGGACGGCGTTGATATCTACTGGGCGCGAAGCCGCACGCTGGAGTATCTGAACTTCGCCGCGCAGCACCTTCCGGCTGGAATTGCGCCGTCTTTAGGTCCTGACGCCAGTGGCGTGGGTTGGGTCTATCAGTACGCCATTCTGGGCACGCAGCGCACGCTTGCCGAGCTGCGCACCTTACAGGACTGGTACGTGCGCTATGCTCTCGCCAAAGCACCCGGCGTGGCGGAAGTGGCAAGCGTCGGCGGTTTCGTTCAGCAGTATCAAGTCGTCGTCGATCCGCGCCGTTTGCAAACCTACGGTGTCACGCTTGGTGATGTGCAAGCGGCCATCCGCGCCAGCAATGGCGAAGTCGGCGCGCGTATCCTGGAAATGGCCGATACGGAGTACGTCGTCCGCGGCCGAGGTTACCTGGCCTCGGTTGCCGACCTTGAAAGCATCGTCGTGCGTGCGAGTGGAGGTACTCCTCTGCTCTTGCGCGACGTCGCGCAAATCATGCTTGGCCCCGACGAGCGGCGCGGCATCACGGAATTGAATGGCGACGGCGAAGCGGTCAGCGGTATTGTCATGCAGCGTTACGGCGCCGATGCCCTTGATGTGATCGCAGGCGTCAAGGCGCGCATCGCCGAAATCATCCCCAGCTTACCCAAGGAAGTCCGGATCGTACCCGTCTATGACCGCTCCGAACTCATTGGGCGTGCGATTGACACGCTCAAGCGAGTACTGGTGGAGGAAAGCCTGATCGTCGCGCTCGTGAGTCTGCTGTTTCTGTTTCACCTTCGCAGCGCACTCGCCGCGATCATCATGTTGCCGCTCGGGGTTTTGATGGCGTTCATACCGATGCAATTCCTCGGGATCAGCTCGAACATCATGAGCCTGGGCGGTATTGCGATTGCCATAGGCGCCATGGTGGATGCCGCGATTGTCATGCTCGAAAACGCGCACAAGCATCTTGAGCGCGGGGGCGAAAGCTCGCGGCGCGACGCCATCGTTGCGGCGGCCGTGGAGGTCGGGCCGTCACTGTTTTTCAGCCTTCTCATCATTACCGTCTCCTTCCTTCCCATCTTTACGTTGGAGGATCAGGAAGGCCGACTTTTCAAGCCGCTGGCGTTTACCAAGACGTTTGCGATGGCGGCAGGCGCAATTCTATCCGTGACGATCGTTCCCGCACTAATGGTGCTGTTCATCCGGGGTAAGATCCGTGCGGAGGTTGAAAACCCTCTCAATCGATTCCTGATCGCAGCCTATCGGCCAGTCATAGGCTGGGCGCTGAAGGCCAAGTGGGCTGTTGTCGCTGGTGCCGGCGTGGTCCTTGCCGTAACCGTCTATCCCGCGTCGCGCATTGGGACGGAATTCATGCCGACCCTTAACGAAGGCACGCTGTTTTACATGCCGGTAAGTTTGCCCGGACTGTCCGTGACCAAGGCGGCGGAGCTGCTGCAAACGCAAGACCGTATCATCAAGTCATTTCCCGAAGTGGCTTCGGTCTTCGGCAAAGCCGGCCGCGCGGCCACGGCCACCGATCCGGCGCCCACCGAAATGACGGAGACCGTCATCAATCTTAGGCCCCAGGCTGATTGGCGCCCAGGTATGACGATCGACAAGCTCATTGCCGAGATGGATAAGTCGCTCCAGTTTCCTGGTGTGACGAACGCGTGGACTCAGCCCATCAAGGCGCGGATCGACATGCTTTCCACCGGCATTCGCACGCCGGTTGGCGTCAAGGTCTATGGATCGACGTTGGCCGATATCCAACGGGCAGCCTCCGAAATCGAGCGCGTGCTGGAATCCGTTCCTGGAACGGCGAGTGCGTTCGCCGAACGGACGACCGGCGGCTATTACCTTCTTATCGATCCCGACCGTCAGGCCCTTGCGCGCTATGGCTTGCGGGTTGGTGACATGCAGAGCGTGATTGCCGGCGCCATCGGTGGCGAGGCCGTCACTACCGTTGTTCAAGGCCGGGAGCGTTACACCGTCAATGTCCGCTATCCTCGCGACTTCCGCAGCGATCCGCAAACGATCGCGAACGAAGTGCGCGTGCCATTGCCGGCCGGTGGCGTCGTGCCGTTGGGCCAAATCGCGCATGTTTCAATCGGGCAGGGGCCGCCTTCGATCCGCACGGAAAATGCGCAACTTGCGGCCTACATTTTTGTCGATACGCGCGAGGGCGATCTTGGCGGTTATGTCCGACGGGCGGCACGCGCCGTCGCCGAAAAAGTGACGTTTCCGCCTGGTGTCTATATTCAGTGGAGCGGGCAATTCGAATATTTGGAGCGCGCGCAAGCGCGGTTGCAAATTATCCTACCGGTCACGTTGGCTGTTATTTTTCTTTTGCTCTATCTCAACTTCGGCCGCGTCACGGAAACGATAATCGTCATGCTTTCGGTGCCCTTCTCTTTGGTTGGGGGGCTCTGGCTGATGTATGCGCTCGGCTACAATCTCAGCGTTGCGGCCGCGGTGGGTTTCATTGCACTGGCCGGCGTGGCGGCTCAGACCGGAGTGGTGATGCTGCTCTACCTCGATCACGCCCTTGAGAGCACAATTGCACGATGCGCCGCGGAAGAACGGGCTTTCACCATGGCCGACCTTCAGGCGGCAGTTATGTCCGGCGCCGTGGACCGGGTTCGTCCTAAGATGATGACCGTCACAGCCATCATCGCTGGTTTGCTGCCGATCCTCTGGTCAGCGGGCACCGGGTCCGAAGTTATGAGCCGTATTGCGGTTCCCATGATTGGCGGGATGA
>JAEUKM010000173.1 GCA_016793085.1 Rhodospirillaceae bacterium | reverse complement strand
GTAGCCGGGTTGCGCTGACGCAGCAGGACCATGGTGGGGGCTTGCACATATTCGGCAAAGACCGTCGCCAACAGGCGCGCCTTGGCGGCGTCCTTGGCTGCAGCAGGCACGATGCGCTTCTTTTTAAACTTGGCGTCGAGGTAATCGACGATGACGGCGGACTCATACAGCACCGTCGCGCCGTCTTTCAGCGCCGGCATTTTACCGAGTGGGTTGAGCGCCAAGTACGCGGGGCTTTTCAGGCCGCCCTCGGGCATCTTCAGCTTGTGTTTGATCCCCTTATGGCGCGCGGTCAGCACGACACGGGCGACATAAGGCGATAAAATTCCGCCGTATACATCCATCTGCTGTCGTTCCTTTTGGTGTTTAAATTTTTTAGTTTTGCCGTAAACAGGGAACATACATAACGTTGCAATACTAGCGCGGCGGCTGAAGGCGGCACAGGGCAAAAACCCTTATAAACTGCGGGTTTGGTGCAGTCTTTATGGCTCAACCTTGGTCCGACCACGTCTGGTTGAATCGGCTGTCGGCGCTCAGTTTTCCGACAATGAACGCGCGGTGAAGTCGTATGGCTGCTTCTGAGAACTTCGATTGGCCGCTGCTGAAAGCTCACGTTCTGGATACAGAAATGGCCTACCGCACAGCGGGCACGGGCCGCCCCATCGTTTTCCTGCACGGCAACGCCACAAGCTCGTATACTTGGCGCAAGATCGCGCCGTTCCTGGACGGACGAGGCTGTCTGATTGCCCCGGACCTGATCGGCATGGGGGCCTCGGCCAAACTGCCGCGCACGGGGGCCGAGAGTTACATTTACCTGATCCACCGCCGTTACCTGGATGCGCTCTTGGCCCATCTTGGCGTGTACAGGGACGTGGTATTTGTCACGCACGGCTGGGGTACAGCTTTAGCGTGCGATTGGGCCTCGCGGAATCCATCGGCGGTGCGTGGCCTCTGCTACATGGAAGCCGAGATCACGCCGCTGATCTCGGCCTATATGGAAGAACCGGTGGTTGAGGAATACAAGTTCCTGCGCTCGCGCGCGGGCGAAGCCATGGCGCTGCAAACCACCTACTTGCTCGATAAATTACTGTTCGCGCCGTTGGGTCCGCGCCTTGATGACGCCGAGCGCGAGGAATTTTTCAAAGCCTATGCAACGCCCGGCGAAGCGCGGCGGCCATTGCTGGAGTGGGAGCGCGAAGTGCCCATCAACGGCATTCCAGCCGACACGTCCGACATTCTTTTGGGCGTACGCGACTGGCTGGCGGAAAGTGACGTGCCGAAGCTGTTTGTGAAGGCCGAGCCCGGGCTGAAGATGGTGGGCGAGCGCCTGGAAACCGCGCGCGCGGCCAACAATCAGCGCGAACTCAGCGTCAGTGCTGTATCTCATCCTCAGGAAGAAGCCGCCGGCACCATCGGACTTGAGTTGGTGCGCTGGATTTCCGGCCTAAAGGATTAGAACAACGCCTTCTTGAACAAGTCGAAGCTGCGGCCGTGGGCCAGCTTGGTGCCTTCGGCATTGTAATGCTTGGGGTCGGTGTCGCGCGCGAAGGCGTGATCGAGGCCGGGGTACACAAAGACGTCGCCTTTGCCTTTCATGCCGTCCTGAATTTTCTTCAAGGCGTCCTGCGGAACGTAAGGGTCGTTGCCCGCGATATGAAGCTGCAGGGGCTTCGTGATCTTGCCGGCCTCGCCAAGCAATCCATCGATGCCGACCCCGTAGTAGCTGGAGGCCGCATCGGCATCGGTGCGCGTGGCCGAAAGGTACGCGAGCGTGCCGCCCAAGCAGAAGCCTATGGTGCCCACCTTGCCGGTGCAGCCCTTCACCCCGCGCAGCGTGGTGATGGCGGCCTGGATGTCCTCCATGCCCTTGTCGACGTTGAACTTGCCGTAGAAATCCAGGCCGGTGTTGAAATCTTCCTGGAAGAACGGGTGCAATTCGGTGTGGGGTTTGATGCGCCAGAACAGATCAGGCGCCAGGGCCACGTAGCCCGCGCGCGAGAACATGTCGCACACACTGCGCACCCAGGTGTTGACGCCGAAAATTTCCTGAATGACCAGGACGCCCGGGCCCGGCTTGGGCGGCAGCGACAAGTAGCCGTCGAACGCGCCGTTGATGGAGATGGTGGAACCGGACATGCAAACCCCCGCTGAAACCGTGACCGAACAGACAACGGTTTTAGGAAGA
>JAEUKM010000165.1 GCA_016793085.1 Rhodospirillaceae bacterium | reverse complement strand
CGCTGCCGCCCGCCGAAGGCAAGGTGACCATCCCCGAGACAGCCCTGGATTACTCGCTGTACGGCAACTCGGTTTACGTCATCCAGGAGGCCGGGAAGAACGACAAGGGCGAGGCGGTTTTAACGGCCAAGCGCACGGCGGTGAAAACCGGCCCCACTGTTGATGGCCGCATCGTTATCGAGGAGGGCGTGAAGGCGGGCGACCGCATCGTCACCACCGGCCTCGGCAAACTGTTCGACGGCGCGCGCCTGGCGCTGAACGCCACGCCGACGCTGGTGAAACCCGAGACGCTGCCGCTGCCGTAAGGCCGCGCGCTGCAAGACGTATACTTTTAAAGTAAGCCCCGCGGACGGCCCTGCCCCGCCCGCGGCGGCCGTTCCAAGCTGAAGCGACCCCGCGCTGAAGAGAGCCGCCATGACGTTCACCGACCTGTTCATCCGCCGCCCCGTGCTGTCCATCGTTGTCAGCCTGCTCATTCTGCTGGTGGGCTTACGCGCGATCTTTGACCTGCCCTTGCGCCAGTTCCCCGAACTGACCAACACGGTGATCACCGTCTCGACCGCCTACCCGGGCGCCCCGGCCGAGTTGATGCAGGGCTTCATCACCACGCCCATCGAACAGGCGGTCGCCTCGGTGGACGGGGTGGACTACATCACCTCCAACTCGACCCAGAGCGCCAGCACGGTGACGGCCTACATCAAGTTGAACCGCGATTCCGGCGATGCGATGACGGAAGTGATGTCGAAGGTGCAGCAGGTAAAGTACCAACTGCCGCGCGAATCAAACGACCCGATCATCACCAAGTCGGTGGGCCAGAGCGTGCAGGCCATGTACATGAGCTTCGCCAGCCCCGAGATGCCAAGTGCGGCCATTTCCGATTACATCGCCCGCGTGGTGCGCCCGCTGATTTCGACCGTTGAAGGGGTGGCCTCGGTTGAGATCATCGGCGGGCAGATTTTCGCCATGCGCCTGTGGCTTGACCCGCAGCGCATGGCCGCGCGCAACGTCACCGCCGACCAGGTGGCCGCGGCCATCCGCGCCAATAACTACCAGTCGGCCCCCGGTCAGGCCAAAGGCTTCTTCATCGTCACCAACGTCACCGCCGACACCGCGCTGACGGACGTGGAGCAGTTCCGCGATCTGGTCGTGAAATCGCAGGACGGCGCCCTGGTGCGCCTGCGCGACATCGCCACCGTGGACCTCGGCCCGCAGAGCAGCAACACCTCGGCCATGATCAGCGGCGAGAACGCGGTGATCATCGGCATTTCGCCGACACCTTCTGGAAATCCGTTGGACGTCTCGCGCGGCATCCATGGCGTCATGCCAGAAATCGACCGGACCCTACCGCCGACGCTGAAGTACGCCCTGCCCTACGACGTGGCCACTTTCATCCAGGCGTCAATCGATGAAGTGGCGGCCACGCTGATCGAGGCCATGATCATCGTCATCGTCGTCATCTTTCTGTTCCTGGGCAACGTGCGCTCGGTGCTGATCCCGGTCATCACCATTCCGCTGTCCATCATTGGGGTGGCGGTGTTCATGCTGGCCTTGGGCTTCAGCCTGAACCTTCTGACCCTGCTTGCCATGGTGCTGGCCATCGGCCTGGTGGTGGACGACGCGATTGTTGTCGTGGAGAACGTCTACCGCCATATCGAGGAAGGCTATACGCCCGTGCAGGCCGCCTTGACCGGTGCCCGCGAGATCGTGGGTCCCGTCATCGCCATGACCATCACGCTGGCCGCCGTGTACGCCCCCATCGGCTTTTTGGGCGGGTTGACGGGCGCTTTGTTCCGCGAGTTCGCCTTCACGCTGGCGGGTGCGGTGATCATTTCCGGCGTTATCGCGCTGACGCTATCGCCGATGATGTGCTCGACGCTGTTGAAGCACGATGTAAACCAGGGCGCCTTCGCCAAGAAGGTGGATGCGGTGTTCAGCCGGGTGACAGCCTGGTACGCCAGCAAGCTGTCGCTCAGCCTCGATTACCGGCCTGTTACCGCAATGGTCGGCGTGGCGGTGCTGGGTCTGGTGGGTTTCCTGTTCCTCAACACGCGCCAGGAATTGGCCCCGGCGGAAGACCAGGGCGCGGTGCTGGCGCAGATCGCCGCGCCTAAGTACGCCAACCTGGATTACACCGTGGCCTACGGCCGCAAGCTCGATGAAATCCTGGCGTCGTACCCCGAAGTGCGCGCGCGCTTCATCCTGTTCGGGATGGGCGGCCCCGGCGGCGGCATCGCCGCCATGGACTTGAAGCCCTGGAACGAGCGCGACCGCTCGGCCATGCAACTCCAGCCCGACTTGCAGAAGAAGCTGAACACGCTGGACGGCGTGAAGGGTTTTGCCTTCTCCATGCCGTCGCTGCCGGGCCCCTTTGGCGGCCTGCCGGTGCAGTTCGTGCTGTCCTCGGCCACGCCTTACGAGAACATCTTCAAGGTTACCGAAGAGTTGAAGGACCACGCCCGCAAGAGCGGCCTGTTCATGGTGGTCGACAGCAACCTTGCCTTCGACAGCCCGGTCATCCGCATGGAAATCGACCGCGCCAAGGCCAGCGATCTGGGCATCTCGATGCAGAGCATCGGCGATACGCTGGCGATCCTGGTGGGCGAAAACTACGTCAACCGTTTCAGCCTGGAAGGCCGCTCCTACGAAGTGATCCCGCAGGTGCCGCGCGCCGCCCGCCTGACGGCGGAAAGCCTGCGCGGCTTTTACGTGAAAACCGCCTCGGGCGAGCAGATCCCGCTGTCCACCATCGTCGGGTTCCACACCGACGTGGAGCCCACGGGGCTGAACCGCTATAACCAGCTCAACTCGGCCATTTTCAGCGCGATTCCGATGCCCGGCACCTCCATGGGCCAGGCGGTGGAATTCCTGCAAGGCGAGGCGGCGAAACTGCCGCAGGGCTACACCTCGGATTTCCTGGGCGAAAGCCGCCAGTACGTCGAGGAAGGCAACCAGTTGCTCTACACCTTCGCCTTCGCGCTCATCGCCATTTACCTGGTGCTGGCCGCGCAGTTCGAGAGCCTGCGTGATCCCCTGGTCATCATGGTCAGCGTGCCCATGTCGATCTTCGGGGCGCTTCTGCCGCTGTACTTCGGCCTATCGACCATCAACATCTACACCCAAGTCGGGCTGGTAACGCTGATCGGCCTGATCACCAAGCACGGGATTCTGATGGTCTCCTTCGCCCGTGACATGCAGATCAATGAACAAGTGGATCGCCGCACCGCCATCGAACACGCCGCACAAGTGCGCTTACGCCCGATCCTGATGACCACAGCGGCCATGGTGTCGGGCCTGTTCCCGCTGCTGTTCGCCAGCGGGGCCGGTGCCGCCAGCCGCTTCTCGCTGGGCCTGGTGGTGGTTTCGGGCATGGCCATCGGCACGCTGTTCACGCTGTTCGTGCTGCCGGCGGTCTATACGTGGCTGGCCACCGACCACCGCGCCCTGGCCAACTCTGCCCGCACCCGTGAAATGGATGCGGCAGCGCCTGCCGAATAACGCCCGGCGGTATTAACGTCAGTCGGCTTTGAACACCCAGCGTTTGCTGGCGGTGAAGTTGAAGGCCAGCCCCGCGATGGACCCCGCCGCCACTCCCAGCGCCGGGTGTTCGCGCACCAGCGCCACCCAGGCGATCAGTGCGGCATAAGTGCCGTAGTTGACCACCGCGCCGATTCCGTTGGCCGCCAGGAACGTCAGCCATTGCCGGAACGCCGGCCCATTTTGAGCAGCGGTGAATGTAAAGCGGCGGTTCATGGCCCAGGTGAAAGTGGCCGCGGCCAGGTACGAGACCACGCGGCCGCCGTAGAACCCCAGTCCTAAGCCGTACAGGCAGACATACAAAACAGCCGTGTCGACGATCAGGCCGCCGACGCCGACCGCACCGAAGCTGAGGAACTGTTTGGCGGTATCGCGCACGTTACATCAACAAATTGAACATCGGGGAAATCCGGGGCGGGCAGTTCCAGATACCGCAGGCGTTTCATTTCGCGCCGGCCGCGCGTTACCGTATCAAGAATGACCCCGCAGGCGAAAGTCAGGACCGCGACAATCATCAGCCCCATGGCCAGAACCGCCGTCGGCAGGCGCGGCACCAGGCCCGTCTCCAGGTAGGTGCCCACCACGGGCGCGCCCAGGATCAGCGAGGTTAAGGCCACCACGCCAGCGGTGATGGAGAAAAACTCCAGCGGGCGCTCCTCGCGCACCAGTTTGCCGATCAGGCGCAGAATCCGGAACCCGTCCTTGAAGGTGGAGAGCTTGGACATCGAGCCCGGCGGGCGTTCTTTATAAGGGGTGGCAATCTCGCCCATGGGCATGCGCAGTTCCAGCGCGTGCACCGTCAACTCGGTTTCGATCTCGAACCCGCCCGCCAGCGCCGGGAAGGATTTCACGAACCGGCGCGAGAAAACCCTGAACCCGGAAAGCATGTCGGCCGTGCGCTTGCCGAACACCGCCGTCACCAGGCCCGTCAGCATGACGTTGCCGAAACGGTGCCCGCGCCTGTACGCCGCCTGCGCAGTCGAAACGCGCGCGCCGTTCACCATGTCGAGCTTCTGGTCGATCAGATGTCGGATTAGTTTGGGTGCGCTGGCGGCGTCATAGGTGGCATCGCCGTCCACCATGACGTAAATGTCGGCTTCGATATCGGCGAACATGCGCCGCACCACATTACCCTTACCTTGCAGTGTTTCGCTGCGCACCACCGCACCCGCACGGGCCGCGACCTCGCGCGTGCGGTCCTTGGAGTTGTTGTCGTAGACATAAACCGTGGCCGTGGGCAGAACGGCCTTGAAATCGCGCACAACGGCGGCGATGGCCGCTTCCTCGTTGTAGCAGGGCACCAGTACGGCAATGGCGGGTTGCCGCGAAAGGCTGACGTTCATGTTCATGACGCATCCTCCATGTGCCGAACCGTGCAGAACTCAATGCCGGGCGCCAAGTTGCCCACGACCGCGCTGCACTCGGGCGTGAGGGTGAGGCCGTACGCCGCAAGCACGCTTTGGGCCAGCGTGCGTTCGGCCACCGCCGAGAGCATGTAGATGTCGCCGGTATGCGTGCTGATACGTTGGCGGATGGTCACGTTCAGGCCTGTATCGCCGTCGCTCGGGTGATTGATGAAACCTTGAATACGCACAAATGACGCTTCGGGCGGAAACGACGGAATGACCCAGGCGGTCGGCGTATGGCCCGCCATCAATACCAAGGCCGACGCTGGATTGGGAATGTGGGGAGGCACAGACGTCACAAATGTTTCACTGAAAGGCACGCGGCCCCACGTGCCGGGCTTGGCCGTGACGACCAGCAACGCCATCAGCGCGATGGCCAGATTGGTTTTGAAGCGCACCGGGCCCGGCCAATAGCTCGTCACCGCCACCACAATCAGGGGACTGAGCATTTCAAGCGGTATGAGATAGCGGTAGATGCCGAACAGCCCCAGCCACACGGCATACGACGCCGCCATGGCCGCGCATATGTATATGACGGCCGGCGTGTTCAGGGCCGAAGGGTCGCGCGCCACGCGGCCCTTCAGCAGCATGAGGACGGGCGTGAGCAGCGCTGCCAGATACGCCGCCGCGATGCGCCAGTCGCGAAAAGCGATCTCGCCGGTTTCGCTGGGATCGAAGGCCATAAGTAAAGGGAACAGCGCCGCTTCGCCGGCGCTTAAGGGCACAAAGCGCGTGTCGCGGTAGCTGGCCGGCAGGCCCATGGCGGATTCGAACAGCCCGTTGAAATAAGGGAACACCGGGTTCCCATAGGCGGTCCACAAATGCAGCGTCCAATGCCCGGCGAAGACGGCAAAGCCCGCAAGCACGCCGAGGCCAAACACAAACGCATTGAGAACGCGGTGTTGAAAGGTTGCGCCGATCACGAGGCATGCGGCGCACAGCCCGATGGCGAAGACCGCCGTGGGCAACTTCAATCCTGCGCCCACACCGACAAGCAGGCCCGCACAGAGCAAACGTTTAAGCCCAGGGCGGTCCGCGCCGATGACGACCGCCACTGCACCCAGCACGCACAGGCTGATAATGTTGTCGTAGAACGTGGTGCCCACCAGGCCCAAGTGCCCGCCGCCCAGCACGCCCACCAGCGCAACACCCAGGGCCGCGACGCGGCGCTCGGTTTCGGCAAGGCCTGCGAAGACGCTGGCGCCGATCAGATAGAGCAGCACGAAGTTCAAGCCCTGCACCGTCCCCAGCAGGAAAGAGAGTGGGCGCGCGGGCAGCACTTGCGCGGCCAGATAGAACGGAATGTCGAGCGTGGGGTTGTAGAACGTCGGCACGTGAGCAGGCGCGATGTCCTGGTCCAGCCGCCCGGTCAAAAACGCGTATGGATTATACCAATGGTAGTTCTGCAGATCCCAGTTGGCGTCCTGGCCCAGCGTCAGCGCATAGAGGCCGAACAGCACGGGGGCCGCGATGCAGCAGACCGCGGCGATAGACCGGGCGGGAACTGCGGCGGAGGACATGGCGGACAGCGAAGTCACAACGGCCCGGCTTATTGGAGATGAGGCGCCTACACATAAGCGCCACATCGGGAAAAGGAAAATGTCAGTCTTGTGAAACGTTAAGCGAAAAGAAAAACGGCCTTCCTTGATTCAGCGATCAAGGAAGGCCGGTAAGGTTTGGCGAAACGCCGCCGAGGAAATTAGAAGGATTTCGAGAGCGTCAAGACCGCGCGCGCGCCGCACTGGCCGCCGCAGACCGACACATCAGTGTCATGATAGCGGACGTTGGCGTCGAACCACGGGAACGAATAGGTCAGGCCCGCCGACCAGTAGAGGTAGTCCGAGCCCGAGGCCGCCTTCAGCATCTGCGTGCCGAAGAAGGCGTCGAAGGTTAGGCTGTCGTCGAGCTTGCGCGAGAAACCGCCCTGCAACGCCCACGCATCGTCCAGGCCGCCGAAGAAATCGGGCGAGTAGTAGATGGCGCCGTTCAGGGTGGCCACGTCGCTCGCGGCGAAGCTGAGCGTGGTGTAGCCTTCCCAGTAATCGTAGTTCAATGCGCCGGCCGAGCCCGGATAGGCGTAGTAGATCGCGCCGACGTCATAATTCAGATTGCCGACCGAACCGGCAAAGCCTGCGGTAAAGTCCACTTCCACGTCGGCTTCGCCGCCGTCGTTGAAGTCGACGTTCGACCCCCACAGGTTCAAGTGCAGGCCGACCCCGCTGTCCCAGTTCAAGCCGGGCTGAATGGCCGGATGTTCATCGCTTTGGCTGTAGCCGCGGAACACATAGTCCGTCGTCGCTGCGATGCTGCCCGAGAACGAGCCAAAGCCCGAGTCTTGAGCGGCGGCAACGGCCGGCGCCAACGCGAGAGCTACTGCAGCCGCATGAATCAACTTCATGATTATCCCCTGGTGTTTTTCTTCAAGTTCACTATCCGGTCAGCCGGATGATGAAATGCTATTGTTTTAGGCAGTCAAAAGACAAGCCTAATTATTAGGCACATATTATATACCTTAACCGATTAAAATGTAATAAACACAATAGCTAAGAAGGCGACCTGAACCCAAAGATTGAATCTTAGGCAGGCCTGCCTCTGGCCCGTCAGCTCAACTCCGCGAATCTGGTCCTTTTTGCCAATTATCACGCGCGATCC
>JAEUKM010000150.1 GCA_016793085.1 Rhodospirillaceae bacterium | reverse complement strand
ACAATCTTGAATGCAGAAGTGAGTCGGTCATGAGCCGCATTGTCAAAGCCTACGCTGGCACCCGTCAGGGCCAGATGCATTACCGCCATGTTCCGGGCAACGGTACGCCGCTGGTGATGTATCACCGCGCCCCCGCCACCTCGGCTTCGTTCACGGCGATGATGGATCTGATGACCGGCGATCGGCCCCTGTATGCTTTCGATATGCCGGGCTTTGGCGAATCCTTTGCGCCGATGTCGCAGCCCACCGCTGCTGATTATGCGCGCTGGCTGTTGGAGGGGCTCGATGCCTTAAGTCTGCACAAGGCGCACATCTTCGCGCACCATACTGGCACGCATTTCGCGACCCAAATGGCCGCCGACAACCCGGGCCGCGTTGCCTCGCTGATGCTCAACGGCATCGCGTACCTGACGCCCGAGGAACGCGCAACCTACGCCAAGACCGTGCAGCCGCCCGCAACCCCCGATGCCGAGGGCGTGTATATGAGCAACGGCTTCAAGCTGATCGCAACACTGCTGCCGCACTTCGAGGCGCGGCTGTACCACGACGAAATGACGGCCATGATGCAGTCGCACTGGACGCGGCATTACTCGTTCGCGGCGGTGTGGGGGCAGGACTATCCGGCCGTGTTCAAGCGCGTCACATGCCCGGTGCTGGCCACCTGCGCCGAGAACGAGATGTGGCGGTTCTGTTTTGACCGCGTGTTCGTGGACAAGCCCGAAGCCAAAAGGGTTCTGTTAGGGCCGGCCAAGTTCTACACGCCTGAACTGGACGCGCCTGCGACTGTTGCCGCCGTCCGCGCGTTCCTGCGTGAGGTTGAAGCTTAAACCCGTGTTCCGCCGACGGTAATGTTCTCGATGCGCAAGGTGGGCTGGCCCACGCCGACGGGCACGCCCTGGCCTTCCTTGCCGCAGGTGCCGATGCCGGGGTCCAGTTCCAGGTCGTTGCCGATCATCGAAATCTTTTTCATCACGTCGGGGCCCTGGCCGATCAGGGTGGCGCCCTTCACGGCGGGGCCGATCTTGCCGTTCTCGATCAGGTAGGCTTCCGTCGCCGAGAAGGTGAACTTGCCCGAGGTAATGTCCACCTGTCCGCCGCCGAAGTTGACGGCATAAAGGCCTTTCTTCACCGAGCCGATGATTTCGTCCTTGGTCTTGTCGCCGGCTAACATAAACGTGTTGGTCATGCGCGGCATGACATGGTGGGCGTGGCTTTGGCGGCGTCCGCTGCCGGTGGGCTTCATCTTCATCAGGCGCGCGTTCATGCGGTCCTGCAGATAGCCGCGTAAGATTCCATCCTCGATCAACACGTTGCGCGTGGTGGGCGTGCCTTCATCGTCGATGGTGAGTGATCCACGGCGGTCCTGGAACGTGCCGTCGTCCACCACGGTCACGCCCTTGGCCGCCACGCGCTGGCCGATCAGGCCCGTGAAGGCCGAGGTGCCCTTGCGGTTGAAATCGCCTTCCAGGCCGTGCCCGACCGCTTCGTGCAGCAGCACGCCCGGCCAGCCGGGGCCGAGTACAACTGTCATCTCGCCGCCGGGGGCTTCCACTGAGGAAAGATTCACTAGCGCCTGGCGCAGCGCTTCGTCGACAGCTTTTTTCCATGTGCCGGGTTTCAGGAACTCGCCGTAAATGACGCGGCCGCCGGCGCCGTAGCTGCCGCTTTCCATGCGTGTACCGTCGCCGACGACGATGCTGACGTTGATGCGCACCAGCGGGCGAATATCTGACGACGAATAACCGTCGCCCCGCACGATGTGCACGGCCTGCCACGACCCGCCGATGGAAACCGTCACCTGCTTCACGCGAGGGTCTTTCTGGCGCGCGTAGGCGTCGATGGCCGCCAGCGTTTCCACTTTTGTTTCAAAGGGCACCAGCGGCAGCGGATTGGCGTCGGTGTAAAGCTGCTGGTTGGTGCCACGCGGCGGCTCGGCCATGGTGCCGCCCTTGCCTGAGCGCACGGCCTTCACCGTGCTTGCCGCGCGCTTCATGGCGGCTTCATCGAGCGTGGTGGAGTGTGCAAAGCCCGTCGTTTCCCCGGCAATGGCGCGCAGACCGAAGCCCTGCGCGGTGTCGAAGTTGGCCGATTTCACACGCCCGTCGTCGAACAGTACGCTCTCCGACTGGGCATACTCCAGATACATCTCGCCGTCGTCGCAGCCCTTCAGGGCATCCGCCGTGATGGCGCTGACTTTCTTCTTGTCCAGCCCGGCCTTGCCGAAAAAGAGATCGTTGATGACTTTACTGTCGGCCATGAAACCCTGCTTTAAACCGCGGCTATTCCGCTGCCTTCATATGGAGTGTGCCGGTACCCGCCGCAACGGGGCTTTGCGCGGGCCAGACATGATGCGTCAGGACCACCGCCAGCGTGAACACCAGTTGCGCGCCGGTCTGGTGCGCCAGCGCCAGCGGGATCGGCACCACATATAAAAGTGTGAGAATGCCGAGTGCCGCCTGTACGAACACCATGTGCATCAGGGCGGTCATGGTGATGCGCGCGGGCCGCGACAGGTTCAGTTTACGCGCCTTGAACCACATGAACACGATCAGCCCGGCCAAGGTCATGGCCAGTACACGGTGGTTGAATTGCACGGTCATGTGGTTCTCGAACCAGTTCACATACCAGGGCGTCATCTCGTAGAGGCCGCTGGGAATGATCTGGCCATCCATGAGCGGGAAAGTGTTGTAGCCCTTGCCCGCGTCCAGTCCCGCCACGAACGCACCCGAGGTGACGACCACCAGGGCGAAGAAGGTGATGGCGAGCGCCCAGGGGCTTAAGCCCGAAGCCGCATCGGTTTTGTTGTCGCGTCCTGATGCCTGCCGGAACTGGTCCAGCGCCACCCAGACGATCAGCCCGAAACAGACGAAGGCGGTGATCAGGTGCGCAGCCAGGCGGTACTGGCTCACGTCCGGGCGGTCCACCAGGCCGCTTGCGACCATGTACCAGCCGAGCGCGCCTTGCGCGCCGCCAAGCGCAAACAGCCCGGCGCATTTCCAGATCAGCGGCCGGTCCATCCAGCCGCGCCAGACGAACACCATGAAGGGGATGAAAAACG
>JAEUKM010000128.1 GCA_016793085.1 Rhodospirillaceae bacterium | reverse complement strand
CCTTCAGGATCGTATCCAGGCGCTCTTGGTTATCCTTGGCTTCCAGGCCGGTCATCAGACCCAGGGGGCCCGGATCCTCCGCCGGAAAGTTTTTGCTTTCCATAGGCACTTCGATCAGCACTTCGTGGCCTTTGGCTTTCGCGCGCTCCATCAGGCGTTTCAGATCGCGTGCATAGGGGCTAAAAGCCAAAGTCACCACCGGCGGCAGTTTGGCCAGGGCCGCTTCCGTGGCCGTGCGGTTCAGGCCTAAGCCCTCCACCACAATGGCCAGCTTTACCTTGCTGTCGGGCGCAGCCGCGGGTGGTTTGATTTCGGCCACGGCGTTGAAGCGCGGCGGCGGCGCGTTGATGCTGGCGCGGTCGGTGGGCGGCAGCTTGGGGTCGTTCAGGCGCGGCTTGCCGCCGGCAGTGGCGGCGCCGACATCGGCGGTGTCAAAACGGCGCGGCGCGCCGGGTGCGGTTTCAGCCGGGGCCAGCAGCGACGGCAGTGCAGCCTGCTGCTCCTCCTCGGGCTCTTCTTCTTTTACTGGCGCTGTCTTTGCCGGTTCTGCCTTCGGCGGCGGTGTGGCCGCGGCCACTTTGGTTTCGGCGGGCTTCGCCGGTTCAGGTTTGGCGGGCTCCGCTTTCGCGGGTTCGGCCTTTGCCGGCGCAGGTGTCGCGGTAATTTGCGACGTAGGTGCGGCTTGCTGGGGCGGAACTTGCGCTGCGGGTGTTGCGGGTGCGGGTGCGGGCGTTGTAGGCGCGGGCGTTGCGGCAGCGGTTTCCGTTTTGGCGGGTTCCGCTTTTGCGGGCTCGGGCTTTGTCGGTTCAGGCTTTGCAGCTTCGGGCGCCTTGGCGATCTGGGTCGGCGGCGGCGTAGGCGCGGCAGCCGGCGGGACGGGCTTGGCGGGGGTGGCTGTGGCTGTTTTTCCGTCGGCGGGCTTGGGGTCTTCCACGCCCAGGCGGCGCGGGGCGACCGAGCCGCCGTCGGTGGGCGTCAGCCAAGGGCGGCGTTCAACGGAGCGGTCGGTGGCGGCGGTGGGGTCGGGTTCTTCCTCAATCTGAATGTCGGCCAAGGAGCCGCCCGTGGGGGCTTCCTCGTCGCCGGTCATCACCACGGTCACCACCAGGCTGACCAGCGCCAGCAGCATCACGCCGCTGACGGCCAGGGCGATCTTGGGGCCCAGGTTCTTGGCCCCTTCTTCTTCGCCTTCGCCGTCAAACAGATCGTCGCCGCCGAATGCGTCCATGGCCTTGGGTTCGCGGCGCAGCAGCCCGCGCACCTTATCCATCGCATTCGTGATGATCTCGGAGACGGCCATCGCGAGTCCATTCATGCTGGTCGAATGATCACCTCGGTCTATGTCGGAATTATGCCGCCAGACCGGGTTTGCCCCAACCTTGTTCTACCGGCCCAAAGCTTAACAGGGCGCTAAAAAGCGCCCTGTTTTATGGGTAAAGCCTCTGAAAAGCTTAGCAAAAGGCCAATTCAGTTGAGGCTCGAGCGCTGGTAGATCGAAATGCCACGCAGCAGGTCCAGCGCACGCGCCAACTGATAGTCCTCGGTGTCCTCGGTGCCGCGGCCCTCGGCGTTGGGGTTGGCGGCCGTGTTGCTGGCTCCCGGCGCGTTAAGCGCGCCCGGCGCGGGCGGCGTGGCGTTGGCGGGCGGCGTTGCAGCAGGCGGGGCTGCGTTGCGCGACTGGGGCGCGGTGGTTTCGTTGCGCAGCGCGCCCGGCAAATCCGCCTCCGAGCGGTTAAAGCGCGGGCCCGTCGGGCGCTGGATCAGCGCCTGCTTCACTTCAATGTCGGGCTCGATGCCCGTGGCCTGGATCGACCGGCCGCTGGGCGTGTAGTAGCGCGCGGTGGTCAGCCGCATCGCACTTTCGCCACGCCCCAACGGAATGATGGTCTGCACCGAGCCCTTGCCGAAAGACTTCACGCCGAGCAGCACGGCGCGGCCATGGTCCTGCAACGCGCCCGCGACGATTTCCGAAGCCGAGGCCGAGCCGTCGTTGATGAGAACGACCAGCGGCTTTCCTTGCGCCAGGTCACCGGCCTTGGCGTTGTAGCGCTGGGTGTCTTCGAGCCTGCGTGTCCGTGTCGAGACGATTTCGCCGCGCTCCAGGAACGAGTCCGACACCGATACCGCCTGATCGAGCAAACCGCCCGGGTTGTTGCGCAAGTCGAGCACGTAGCCTTTCAGCTTGCCGCCGAGCTTGGTGTTCAGGTCCTTCACCGCGTTCTCAAGGCCCGTCTGGGTCTGTTCGTTGAACGACGTGACGCGGATGTAGCCGACGTCGCCTTCGACGCGCGAGCGGACCGACTGCACCTTGATGATCGCGCGCTTCAGTTTCAGATCGAACGGATCGACGCCCTGGCGGCGGATGGTGATGGTCAGCTCGGTGTCGGGCGCGCCGCGCATCTTCTCCACTGCTTCGTTCAGCGTGAGGCCAATAATGGGCTTGGCGTCGATGGCGATGATGTAGTCGCCCGGCTGCACGCCGGCCTTGGCGGCGGGCGTGTCGTCGATGGGCGACACCACGCGCACCAGCCCGTTCTCCATGTTCAATTCGATGCCCAGGCCCCCGAACTCGCCCTTGGTCTGCTCCTGCATGTCCTGGAAACTCTTGGCGGGCAGATAGCCCGAGTGCGGGTCCAGCGAGGTGAGCATGCCGTTGATGGCGCTTTCCAGAAGCTCCTGGTCGGTCACTTCCTCCACGTAGTCGCGGCGCACGCGCTCAAACACGTCGCCGAACAGCTCCAGGTACTTGTACGTGTCGTTGGAGAATTTCGTGTCCGCGGCCTGTGCAGCGAGCGGTACCGCCGACATCACTGCGGCACCCGCAGAGAAAAGAAGGGCGGTCGAAAACTTTGTGGTCTTTTGAATGAATGTCATCCGCTGCTCTTGCCGGTCCGGCTTTCTAACCAAGGAAGGGGGTTTACGGGTTGTCCATTTTGCCTGAGTTCGACGTAGAGGTCAGACGCGCCCTGGCTGCCCATCACGCCGACCGGTTCGCCGGCAAACACGCGCTGATCGAGCACGCAGTCAATCCGGCCTAAACCCGCAAGAAGAGTATGATATCCCTCGCTATGTTCGATGATCAAGAGAAGCCCATAGCCGCGGAACGGACCCGCGAAGGCCACGGTTCCGTCAAAGGGGGCAATCACTTGCCCGCCCGCCCGCGCCGCGATGACAATGCCTTTACTGAGGTTGCCGCTGCTTTGGCCGTTGGCGCCCGCGCCGCCAGCCTCGCCGCCGGATTCGCCGTAGCGGTGCTTTAATGACCCCACGGCGGGGGTCGGCATTGTCCCGCGCGCCTTGCTGAAGGGGCGCATGTCGGTGGGTTTGGCCACTCCCGGAAGGGTCGCCACCTGGGTTTCGCTTTTTGTGCTTTCAGGCGGCTGAGCCACCTCCACCCCGGGCGGGGGCTTCAGAATGATACGATTCGAGCCCGGTTTGGCCGATTTGGCGGCGGCAGCCAGGGCCGCCTGGCGCTGGGCCTCGGCGGCAATGCGGGCGGCTTCGCGCTCTTTCGCTCTTTGGGCGCGCTCGGCGGTGATCTTGGCCACCAGGTCTTTCAGGTCGGCGGCTTCGCTGGCCAGCTTCTGCAATTTGGCGGTCGCGGCGTCGGTGGCGCCCGCCAGTTCAAGTTGCAGCTTGGCCTTGTCCTGCTCTTTCTGTTCCAGCGCGCGGCGTTGCTCGATCAGGGATGCCGCGGCCAGCGCCACTTTCTCTTGCTGCTCCTCGACATCTTTGCGCGCCTTTGTCAGCTCACTCAGTTCGCCTTCCAGGGCCTTGGCCGAGGTCTGCACCTCGGGCACGGCGGCGCGCAGCAGAATGGCCGTGCGCACGGCGTCGTCGGGTTTCAGGGGCGACAGGTTCACCGCATCGCTGGGCCGCAAAGCCAGGCGTTGCAGCGCCATGGCCGTGCGTTGAAGCTGCTCCTCGCGCACGCCCAAGCGCTCCTTCAGGCCGCGCTCGGTGGCTTCCAGTTCGCTCAAGCGCGTCTCGAGTTCGGTCAATGCGGTCTCGCGCGCCTGGATCGTCTTGGCCAGACCAATCATCGTCGCGCGCAAAGCGGCCAGTTCCCGAGTAACGTTTTCCTGCCGCGCGATCAGACGGGCCTTCTCGGCTTCGCTGTCCTTCAGTTCCTGCTCGATGCTTTGCAGGCGCTGCTCTTCGGATGTGGCGCTGGTTTGCGCATAAACGCTTCCAGCCGTTGCACTGAAGATAAATGCAAAAGTCAGGGGCGGATAAAACGATGGGGGCTTAAGCCGTGGCACGGGTTCGAGTGTCGGCTGCGGCGCTCGTCACGGCCAATGAATGTCCTGTCATCTCGGCGGGCTGGGGCAGGCCCATCAGGCTCAAGACCGTCGGCGCCAGGTCGGCCAGGCGGCCGTCGGCCAGCGATTTCACATGCGCGGGCGGGTTCACCAGCACCACCGGCACCACGCCCACGGTGTGCTGGGTGTGGGGCTCGCCGGTGCCGTGGTCGCGCATCAGTTCCAGGTTGCCGTGATCGGCGCTGACCAGGATTGTCCCGCCCGTCGCCTTCACCGCCGCTTCCAACTGGCCCAGGCTGGCGTCGATGGTTTCGGCGGCTTTCATGGCGGCGGCCAGAATACCGGTGTGGCCCACCATGTCGCCGTTGGCGTAGTTGACGATGATCAGATCGTAGGCCTGCGTCTTCACGGCTTCGACAATGTGCGCGGTCACTTCAGGAGCCGACATTTCGGGCTTCAGGTCGTAGGTGGCGACCTTGGGGCTCGGCACCAGAATGCGCGCTTCGCCCGGAAACTCGGCTTCCACACCGCCGTTCAGGAAGAACGTGACGTGCGCATATTTCTCCGTCTCGGCAATGCGCAGTTGCTTTAAGCCCGCCTTTGCCACCACGTCGCCCAGCACGTTCTTCGGGCTTTCCGAGGTGTAAAGCGCGGTCATGAGTTTGCTGAGCGCGCTGGAATACTCCGTCAGGCCTGCGGCGGCGGCGAATTTAATCACCCGGCGGCGTTTGATGCCGTCGAAGGCTGGGTCCAACAAAGCAGTGAGAATCTGGCGGGCGCGGTCGGCGCGGAAGTTGCCCATCAGCACGCCGTCGCCGTCTGTCATGCCGCTGTAGCCGTTCAAGGCCACCGGGATCATGAACTCGTCGGTCACTTTGGCGTCATACGATGCGCGAATGGCCGCAACCGGGTCGGTTGCCGCAGGCGCTTCGCCTTCGGTGATGGCCAAGTACGCCTTCTCCACGCGCTCCCAACGCTTGTCGCGGTCCATGCCGTAATAGCGCCCGCCCACGGTGGCGATTTTGGTCAACGCCTGAGGTTTCAGATCGGCGACAAACTTTTCCATAAAGCCTGCGGCCGATTGCGGCGGCGTATCGCGTCCGTCCAGGAACGCATGAATGCGCACCGGCACGCCCGCATCACTCACGGCTTTCGCCAGCGCCACGATATGATCCTGGTGTGAGTGCACGCCGCCCGGCGAAATCAGGCCTAGCAGGTGCGCGG